>NZ_JBJJBV010000044.1:0-31987 GCF_045446735.1 Nocardiopsis protaetiae | reverse complement strand
CGCCACCACCGTCAGCGCCCTGCTCTACCTGCTGGCCGGGAACTGACCCCCGGACCCGCCAGAGCCTCCGGTCCCACCAGGACCGCTAGTCCCACCAAAAGCCCCAGGAGGCGCCGCCCAGCAGGGATTCGGCGTAGGAGTCCAGGGAGCCCGGGCCCTGCCACACGTTGTCCGGGCACAGGGCGAAGTGCTCGGCCGCCACCCGCAGCGCCGTCTCCTTGTCGGCGATCTCCACGGCTGTGGTCAGCACCAGCGTGTCGAACCCGGCCATCACCAGGCGGGCGCCGAACCGCCGCTCCCAGTCGGCCAGCACCGCCGAGATCGCCGTGATGTCCAGACCGTGGTTGACCGCCCCGTCCCAGCCGATGACGCTCAGCGCCTCGGCCCCCGAGGCCGCCCGCACCAGGCCCAGGCGCGGGTTGGGCCGCGCCGCCAGTTGGTCGGCCCGCAGGTCGGCGGCCTCGTCCGGGTCGCGCGTCCACGCGATCTCGGGGGCCGGGCCCGGCCACTCGGCGCCGAAGGGCGCGGTGACGGCCAGCCGCTCCCGGGGGACGAGCCCGTCGTCCTCGGGGGCCACGGCGGTGACGCTCCGCCAGGAGCCGGCCAGCACCTCCTCGGGGTCGTGGTCGGCGGCCGAACCCTCGCCGGAGGGGAACAGCTCCCCGGACTCCCAGGGCCGGTCGCCGTCCTCGTCGCTCATCGAGGCCAGCAGCAGCGGCCACCACCCCGACTCCGCGTGGGCGGCGCGCAGCTCCTGCCACAGCCCCCGCGGGGCGGGGTCGGCGCTGATCCACATCACGGGGGTGCCGTCCTCGGCGAGGGCGGGACCGCCCGGCGGGAGCGGAACGGTGAGGTCGGCCTGCGGGTCCATGGGAGGTCCTTCTTCGTCCGGGGAAAGCGGGTGGCGCAGGCAGGCTACCGACATCCGGTGTCGGATCCGCGATCCGGGTGGTGGGGGCCGCCATGCATGAAAATCCCCCGAACGGTCAGTAGCGGGAGTAGGACCATGACCCCGAGATCACCTGGAGGCCGGGATGGCCGAGGACAACAAGGCCACGAACAAGTTCGAGGAGATCAAGGGCAAGGCCAAGGAAGGCCTGGGAAAGGCCACCGGCGGCCGGGAGCGGAAGGCCGAGGGCAAGGCCGAGCAGGACAAGGCCAAGCTCAAGCAGGCCGGTGAGAAGGTGAAGGACGCCCTCACCCCCGATGACGAACCCCGGTAGGAACGACGTGTGACCACCGCCCGGCCCCGCCCCGCAAGGGGCGGGGCCGGGCCTTTCCGGCACCGGTCACCCGGCGGCCCGCAGGGTGGCCTCACCCGCCTGCGCGTCCGGCGGCAGGGCCGGCGCGCCGCACCCGCCGCGGGGCGAAATCGTCTGGCCCGGGTGTCCGCGAAGGCGTTAGCGTGCACGGGTGAACGTCACCCGCACCCGCTGGCGCAGCGCCGCCCTGGCCGCGGCGGTGTCGGCCATCGCAGCCGAGGCCGACCGGGCCTGGGACCGGACCCTCGCCGAGTGGGACGCCGCCCCCGGCACCCCGGCCGAGCACGACCTGGCCGCGCTGGTCGCCGACGCCCCGGACGGGTTCGAGTGGCGGGTCGTGGACGCCGCCCTGGACCTGCTCACCTGCCCCGCCTGCGCCGCGCCCCTGGGCTCGGGGGAGCGCGGCTGCGGCCCCTGCGACCTGGCCGACGGCAACCGGTACGCCGCCCGCGAGGCCGACCGCCCCGGCGTCCCGCCGGGCAACGAGCACGCGGTCCGGGTGGCCTGGTCGGTGGCCCGCCACCCGCACCGGCACCCGCCGCGCGCGGTGTGCGGCATGGAGCTGGGCCTGCCCGAGGTGTACGCGGGCCGCCTGCCGACCACCGCGCAGGCCCAGGCCTACCGCCGCCTGATCGACGGGCTCACCGACGCCGAGGTGGAGCGCGTGTCCTCCCTCGACGACCTGCTGCGCTAGTCCCGCGCCGTCAGGTCGTCCTCCACCAGCAGCCGCTCGGCGGTCTTCTCATAGCCCAGCAGCCGGTTGACCTCCAGCATCGCGGTGTTCTCCCGGTTCAACGTCACCGCCATGGCCTGCACGTGCGGGAAGTTGTCGTGCACCCGCAGGGTCTGGGTGGCCTTGACCCGGCTGGCCAGCCCG
Organism: Nocardiopsis protaetiae; assembly: GCF_045446735.1. Taxonomy (NCBI): domain Bacteria; kingdom Bacillati; phylum Actinomycetota; class Actinomycetes; order Streptosporangiales; family Nocardiopsidaceae; genus Nocardiopsis; species Nocardiopsis protaetiae. Next base: position 29,848 of record NZ_JBJJBV010000044.1, on the reverse strand, counting down.
CGCCGCCGGTGGCTGGGCAGCACGGCGGTGTCGTGCTGGTCGGCGACCGGCCCGTGCGTCACGGTGCACACGGTCGCCGCCACCACCTCGTCGGAGAACCGGTCCACCACCGCGCCCACCAGCAGCCGCGAACCGTCCTCGGTCATCCGCCGCTCCCAGGCCCGCACGTCGTCGGGGCCCCACCGGCGCGGCTCCTCCTGGAAGGCGGCGCCCGGCGCGTCCAGCAGGTGGTTCATCACCTCGCCGAACGACACCACCAGCGAGGGCGGCGCCGACCCCACCCAGTGGGTGACCCGGTACCCGCGCTTGGGCGCCGCCGCCAGCCGCCAGCACCGCTGAAGGGTCTCCTCGTCGAAGGTCTGGACCTGCAGTTCCAGGTGCAGGACCGTGCGCAGGTGCGGGCTGGTGCGGGCGAACGCCTCCCCGGCCTGTCCGGCCAGGACGGTGCTCTGCAACCGGGTCATGCCCTCGGCGCGCGCCTGCTCGGCGGCCGCCGCGCGCAGCCGGGTGCCCAGGCCGCCGCGGCGGGCGGGCGCGTCCACGAACAGCCGCAGGAACCCGATCTTCTCGTCGTGGGGCTGGCGGCGTAACTCGGCGGTGCCCAGGATCGGCCCCTCCTCGCCCGTCCGGCCGGCCCATCGCCAGGCCGGGCCGCCGCGCCCCTGGCCCAACCGCTGGGCCAGCTCGTCGGCCTCGGGGGCACTTCCGGACAGTTCACGCCGCCCCGCCACATGGACCGCGCTCCACGCCGCCAGATCGGCGGGGGCGGCCGTGAGGGGATCGAAGACCTCCACCACAGGACTCACACGACCACCGTTTCACACCGCCGCCGATCACCGCAGCAATGGCAGCTGTTTGGTGAGCCGGTTGACCTCTCCCCGCGCCCCCAGCAGCGCCAGGCCCGTGTACTCCACCTCCTCGGGGTCGGTGCCGGCCAGCGCCTCCAGGTAGGCGACGTAGTCGCGCGAGCGGCGCGCCACCTCGTTGAACCCGACCACCAGCAGCCCCCGGTCCTCGGCCTCCTCCTTGATCTCGCGCAGCCGCTCCCCGGCGGCGGTCAGGGTGGGCACCGGGTGCGGGTTGAGCCCGGCGTGCACCCGCCCGCCCGCGTCCTTGCCGTCGGCCGCCACCGAGTGCTCCAACCGGCCGCCCAGTGCGAGCCCGAGCACCGCGCCCGCGTTGGCCGCCTGCCCGGGCGGCAGGTCCTCGCGCAGCACGACGACGATCTTGGTGGCCATTGCCATGGTCCGCCTCGCTCCCGTATTCACGTTCATTCGTCGGATGGACGCGCATTACGCTAGACATCCGCGTGCCGCAGGTGGTGCGATGCCGAACATCATTCGAAATGAAGGGCGGAGTCCGGGCCGTGGACGAACTTGATTCGGCGATCGTGCGGGAACTCCAGCGCGATGCACGGCAGACCAACCGCGCGCTGGCCGCGACGCTCGGTGTGGCGCCCTCCACCTGCCTGGAGCGGGTGCGGCTGCTCCAGCGGCGCGGCGTCATCCGCGGTTTCCACGCCGACATCGACCCGCAGGCGCTGGGCCGCCGCGTGCAGGCGTTCGTGTCGGTGCAGCTGCGCCCGCCCAGCCGGCGGGCGATCGAGGGCTTCAAGGCGGCGATGCACGCCCTGCCGGAGGTGTCCGCGGTGTACGTGGTCGCCGGGGAGCACGACTTCCTGGTGCACGTGTCCGCGCCGTCGCTGGACGCGCTGCACTCCTTCCTCATCGACCGGCTCACCGAACGCCGGGAGGTGGCCGGGTTCCGCAGCCAGATCATCTACGACAGCGTCCTCAAGTCCGTGGCCGAACCCCTGGAGCCCGGGGGCGGGTGAACCGGCCGAAAACGGGGTGCGGGGGCGCCCGGTCCCGGGCAGGCTGGGGCCACCGACGACAAGGAGTCCCGTTGAGCGACCCCGCCGAGCGCGCCGCCCCCACCGGCCTGGCCGAGCGCGCCCTGGAGCGCTGGGCCGCGGTGGCCGGCCCCCGCGCCGCCCCGCTCCCCCTCACCCCGCCGCTGACGGTGGCCGCCGTCCGGGGTTCGGGCCTGTGCCCGCCCGGCTGGTGCGGGATCGTCCGCCTGGCGGACGCCACCGTGGCCACCGCCCCCGACCCCGGTGCCGCACGCGCGCTGCGCACCGCCCTGGCCGCCCTGGCGCCCCGGGACCGCACCGACCCCGCGGCGGTGACCCGTGCCCTGTCCGGCACCGGAACCCGCACCGTGGCGGACGTGCTGGGCCCCGCCTCGCTGGCCTACCTGGACGCCGCCGACTTCCGCCCCGCCCACCGCGGCGCACCCGTGGCCGTCCTCGACCCGGGCGACGCCCGCCTGGCCGCCCTGCTGGAGCGGGCGGGCCCCGAGGAGGCCGGGGAGAGCGGCCTGGAGGGCCTGGACGGCCCCGTCCACGCCCTGCTGGAGGGCGACCGAGCGGTCGCCGCCGCCGGGTACGCCCGCTGGTCCGGGGACACCGCCCACCTGTGCGTGCTCACCGACCCCGCCCGGCGCGGCCGCGGCCTGGCCCGCACCGCCGCCTCGGCCGCCACCGCCCGCGCCCTGGGCGAGGGGCTGCTCCCGCAGTGGCGGGCCCGCCCGCCCGAGTCCCGGGCGGTGGCCGCCGCCCTGGGCTACCGCGCGCTGGGCGCCCAGCTCAGCCTGCTCCTCCACGGTGCCGGCGGAACCGGGTGGATGGCGGGCGCGTCCAAGGACCGAGTCCGCACCACGCCTACGGGAGGCCCCGCATGACCGCGAAGAACGCCGCCTTCTCCCTGCCGATCGCGGTGGCCTTCGCCATCGTCTTCGGGCTGCTCTTCGACAGCATCGCCCTGGGGATCGTCTTCGGTGTCGCCATGGGTGCGGCCATCGGCGCCGGCGGGGCCGCCCGCGGCAGGGGCCGGGGCGACACCCCCGCCGAGTAGCCGCCGCACCCCGGGGTGTCCAAGGCCACACCCGCCCCCGCCGGGCCCGGAACACCCCTGTAACCTGCGGCGCGGCCGGGGTTCTCACCGTGCCGCCCGCCGCCGGGTGAGGCCACTGTTTCCCCCGTGTTACGACCCGACACCTCCAGGCAACGCACCCTTCCTACCTTCGGTAACGTCAGCCGACACCGAATAGGAAGGGCCGGTCGTGACCCCCGAGACAGGCCGCCGCGCACCGCGCACGGGCAAGAGCTGGATCTCCCACTGGGACCCCGAGGACGCCGCCTTCTGGAACGGCGAGGGCCGCCCCGTCGCCCGCCGCAACCTGTGGGCCTCCATCGCCTCCGAGCACATCGGCTTCTCCGTCTGGAGCATCTGGTCGGTGCTCGTGCTGTTCATGACCCCCGAGAACGGGTTCTCCGCCACCCCCGAGCAGAAGTTCCTGCTGCTGTCGATGGTGACCCTGGTGGGCGCCGTCCTGCGCGTCCCCTACACCCTGGCCGTCCCGGCCCTGGGCGGCCGCAACTGGACGCTGGTCTCCACGGCGCTGCTGCTCGTCCCCACCATCGCCGCGTTCTACCTCATCCAGAACCCGGACACCCCGTTCTGGCTGCTCATGGTGCTGGCCGCCACCGCAGGCCTGGGCGGCGGCAACTTCTCCTCCTCCATGGCCAACATCAACGCCTACTTCCCGGAGAAGGAGAAGGGGTGGGCGCTGGGCCTCAACGCCGGCGGCGGCAACATCGGCGTGGCCACCGTGCAGCTGGTGGGCCTGTCCGTCATCGCCCTGTTCACCGTCTCCTCCGGGTACCTGGTGCCGCTGTTCTACCTGCCGCTGATCCTGCTGGCCCTGCTGTGGTCGTGGCGGTCCATGAACAACCTCACCCAGGTGCGCAGCGACGTGCGCGGCCAGCTGGCCGCCACCGGCGACCGCCACTTCTGGATCATGTCGCTGCTGTACATCGGCACGTTCGGGTCGTTCATCGGTACCGGGTTCGCGTTCGGGCTGCTGCTCCAGGCCCAGTTCGGGCTGGTCCCGGTGCAGGCCGCGAGCGTGGCGGTGCTGGGCCCGATCATCGGCTCGCTGATCCGCCCGGTGGGCGGCCGCCTGGCCGACACCCTGGGCGGGGCCCGTGTCACCCTGTGGGTGTTCTGCGCGATGGCGGCGTGCGCCGGGGTGCTGGTGCTGGCCGTGCAGGCCGCCCAGCTGGGCCTGTTCATCGGCGCGTTCGCGGTGATGTTCACCCTCACCGGTCTGGGCAACGGCTCCACCTACAAGATGATCCCGTCCATCTACGCGGCCAAGGCCGAGGACGCCATCGCCGCCGGCGAGCCCCGGGAGGAGGCGCTGGCCCGCACCAAGCGGGTCTCCTCCTCCATGCTGGGCCTGATCGGGGCGGTGGGCGCCCTGGGCGGGGTCGGCATCAACGTGGGCTTCCGGGAGTCGTTCGCGGCGTTCGGCACCACCGCCCACGCGTTCGCCGCCTTCGGCCTCTTCTACCTGCTGTGCGCGGCCGTCACCCGGTTCGTCTACCTGCGCCGGCCCCGCACCGCCCCCGTCACCGCCGCCCCCGCCACCGACAACGCGACCGACGCCGCCGACGCCGTGGAGCCCGCTCAGCGATGACCACCACCCACTGCCCCTACTGCGCGCTACAGTGCGCCATGCACCTGGAGACCGGAGCGGACGGCCGTCCCGCCGCCCGACCGGCCGCCTTCCCCACCAACCGTGGCGGGCTGTGCCGCAAGGGGTGGACCTCCGCCGAGGTCCTGGGCGTGCCCGACCGCCTCACCCGCCCCCTGCTGCGCAAGGACCGCGGCGGGGGGTTCACCGAGGTCGACTGGGACACCGCCCTGGACCACGTCGCCGAGCGCCTGCTGGCGCTGCGCGCCGAGCACGGCCCCGACGCCGTGGCCGTGTTCGGCAGCGGGGGGCTGACCAACGAGAAGTCCTACACCCTGGGCAAGTTCGCGCGCCTGGCCCTGGGCACCTCCCAGATCGACTACAACGGCCGGTTCTGCATGTCCTCGGCGGCCGCCGCCGGGAACCGGGCGTTCGGCCTGGACCGCGGGATGCCGTTCCCGCTCACCGACGTCGGCGCCGCCGAGGTCGTCCTGCTGGCGGGCGCCAACCCCGCCGAGACCATGCCGCCGATGATGGGCCACCTGTCGGCGCCGCGCCTGATCGTCATCGACCCGCGCCGCTCGTCCACCGCCCGGGTGGCCCTGGACAACGGCGGCCTGCACCTGGCCCCGCGCCCGGGCACCGACCTTGCGCTGGCGTTGGGGCTGCTGCACCTGGCCGGGGTGCGCGGCTGGATCGACCGCGCCTACCTGGCGGAGCGCACCACCGGGTTCGACGAGGCGTGGGCGCACGCCGCCGCCTGGTGGCCCGAACGCACCGAACAGGTCACCGGGGTGCCCGCCGCCCACCTGCGCGAGGCCGCCGACCTGCTGGGCGCCGCCGCCCGTGCCCGCTCCGCGTACATCCTCACCGGCCGCGGCAGCGAGCAGCACGCCAAGGGCACCGACACCGTCACCGCCTGGATCAACCTGGCCCTGGCCCTGGGCCTGCCCGGACGCGAGGGTTCGGGGTACGGGTGCATCACCGGGCAGGGCAACGGCCAGGGCGGGCGCGAACACGGCCAGAAGGCCGACCAGCTGCCCGGCTACCGCCGCATCGACGACCCCGCCGCCCGCGCCGACGTGGCCGCCGTGTGGGGGGTGGACCCCGACACCCTGCCGGGGCCGGGCCGTTCCGCGTTCGAGCTGCTGGACTCCCTGGGGGAGGGCGGCGGGGCCCGCGCCCTGCTGCTGTTCGGCTCCAACCCGGTGGTGTCGGCCCCCGACTCGGGCCGGGTCAGCTCCCGGCTGGAGTCCCTGGACCTGCTGGTCACCGCCGACTTCGTCATGTCCGAGACCGCCGCCCTGGGCGACGTGGTGCTGCCGGTCGCCCAGTGGGCGGAGGAGTCGGGCACCATGACCAACCTGGAGGGGCGGGTGCTGCGCCGCAACCGCGCCTTCGCCCCGCCCGAGGGGGTGCGCACCGACCTGGAGGTGCTGGCGGGGCTGGCGGTGCGGCTGGGGCAGCCCGCCGACCGGTTCCCCACCGAACCCGACACCGTGCTGGCCGAGCTCGGCCGGGCCACCGCCGGCGCCCCGGCCGACTACTCCGGGGTCACCCCCGAGCGGCTGGCCGCCGGGGAGGCCCTGTACTGGCCGGTGCGCCGGGACGCCGAGCCCACCCCGCGCCTGTTCCTGGACTCCTTCGCCCACCCCGGCGGGCGGGCCCGGATGGTGCCGGTCGCCCACCGGCCGCCCGCCGAGACCGCGGACGAGGACTTCCCCCTCATCGCCACCACCGGCCGGCTGATGGGCCACTACCAGTCCGGCGCCCAGACCCGCCGGGTGCCCGAGCTGGCGGGGGCCGAACCGGAGGTGTACGTGGAGGTGCACCCCGACACCGCGGCCCGTGCCGGGCTGGGCGAGGGCGACCCGGCGCTGGTCACCTCCCGCCGGGGCGCCACCCGGGCCCGGGTGCGGCTGGATGCCACGGCCCGCCGCGACACGGTCTTCCTGCCCTTCCACTACGCCGGGGAGCAGGCCGCCAACAACCTCACCAACCCGGCCCTGGACCCGGTCAGCCGCATGCCGGAGTTCAAGGTGAGCACCGTGCGGCTGGAACCGGCCCCGCCGGAGGCCGTCCCGCAGGGACCGGCGCCGCTGGAGGCCGCCCCGTGATCCCCCCGAGAGAGGGCCCGCGCGGCCCGCACCCCGTGCCCGTCCCCGCCCGGCCGACGCCGTCCGGCGCGACACCCCACCCCGTAGGAGGCAGCAGTTGAACACCGTGCAGGGTGCACGCCGGATCGTGGTCGTCGGCAACGGAATGGTCGGCGCCCGGTTCGCCGAGGAGGCGGCCCGCCTGGACCCGGCGGGCGAACGCGTCCACGTGACCGTGGTGGGGGCCGAGCACCACCCCGCCTACAACCGGGTCCTGCTGTCGGGCCTGGTCGCGGGCGACTACACCGCCGAGCAGATCCGGCTGCCCGTCCCCGACACCCCGGGCGTCACCGTGCGCACCGGCCTGTCCGCCGTCTCCCTGGACGCCGCGGCGCACACCGTCGCCCTGGACGACGGCACCCGCCTGGACTACGACGAACTCGTGCTGGCCACCGGCGCCCGCGCCGCGTTCCCGCCCGTCACCGGGGTCTCGGCCCCCGACGGCGCCCCGGGGGAGGGCGTGTGCGCCCTGCGCGACCTGGACGACTGCCGCCGCCTGCTGGCGCTGGTGCGCCCCGGCGCCCCCGTGGTGGTGCTGGGCGGCGGCGTCCTGGGCCTGGAGGCCGCCCGCGGCCTCCAGAGCCGCGGCGCCCGGGTGTCGGTGGTGGAGTCCTCGCCGTGGATCATGCGCCGCCAGATCGACCGGGCGGCAGCCGACATCCTGCGCCGCCGCTACGACGCCCTGGGCATCAAGGTGCACTCCTGGCGGGTGGCCTCGCGGTGGATCCCCGGCACCGGCCTGGAGCTGGACGACGGCCGGGTGCTGCCGGGCGACGCCCTGGTGGTGACCGCGGGGGTGCGCGGCAACACCGAGCTGGCCGAGGACGCCGGGATCGAGGTGGAGCACGGGGTCCTGGTGGACGACACCCTGGCCACCTCCGACGCCCGCGTGCACGCCATCGGCGACTGCGCCCAGCACCCCGGCGGCGGCGCCGGCCTGGTACAGCCCGGCTGGGAGCAGGCGGCGGTGCTGGCCCGGCGGCTGACCGGCGCCGAACCGCAGGCCCTCTACCGCGGGTCGCGGCCGGTGACCCGGCTCAAGGCCGAGGGGATCGAGCTGACCGCGTTCGGCGAGGTGCACACCGACGAGAAGGACGGGGAGGATCTGGAGATGCTCACCGTCAGCGACCCGCACGGGGGCCGCTACGCCAAGCTGGTGGTGCGCGCCGAGAGGCTGGTGGGGTCGGTGCTGCTGGGGTTCCCCGAGGCGGCCGCGGTGCTGTCGCAGCTGCACGACTCCGGCGCCCCGGTGCCCGCCGACCGGCTGGCCCTGCTCCAGGGCACCGCGCCCGCCCCGGCCGCCGAGGAGGCGGGCGCGGGCAAGGGGTCGCCGTTGGTGTGCCGGTGCAACGCGGTCACCCGCGACGACCTGGAACAGGCCTGGCTGGACGGGGCGCGCACCCGCGAGTCGATCGCCTCCGCCACCCGGGCGACCACCGGCTGCGGCGGGTGCGTGCGCGACGTCAACGCCCTGCTGTCGGGCTGGGACACCAAGGCCCCGGTGGGCTGAGGCCGACGGCCTGAAGGACCGCCGCCCGGCCCCTCCCCCCTTCCCCGTTCCCGGGCAGAGGGCCGCCGGGTCCGCCACCCGGCGCGGGACGCCACAGGCCGCCACGGGGCGGCCCGGGTCAGCCGGCGGTCACGGCCAGGATCGTGCACAGCAGGGCCGCCGTGGAGGCCAGGGTGCGCAGGTGGTTCCAGCGCACCCACACCGCCTCGAAGCCGCCGCGCACCGCGGCCGGGTCGGCCAGCCGCGCCGGCGACCCGGCCCGGTCCAGGGCGTTGTTGCGCGGCACGTTCACCGCGAACGTCGCCACCAGCACCAGGACCAGCAGCGCCAGGGCCCCGCCCGCCCACCACAGCGCCGCCGTGCGCTCCACCGCCCAGTACAGGAGCGCCTGCCCCAGCACCACCACCGGGGCGCCGATGAACACCACCGCGAAGAACGGGTTGAGGATGGCGACGTTGATGCCCTGCATCGCCTCGATCATGGCCCGGTCCCCGGCCCGGGCCAGACCCGGCATCACCGCGATCGAGAAAGCGAAGAACAGGCCCGCGAACAATCCCGTCAACACCACGGCCACCACCGGCACCACCGCGTACACCATGTCCGCCATCAACCGGCCACCCCATGCTCTTTTTCCGTGACGCCCGCAGCACCTGGGCGGATTGTACGCCCGCGGTCACCGCCGCGACCATGGCCGCAAGCCCTTCAGGAACCGGCGAAATCGGTCACACTCCCATCCGAACATGAATCCTTTCTTCACGGTTACACGAATATGACCACGGAATGTCACCGATATCCCCCCTTTTCCGGAAGGGCGTCTCGCTATACCGTCGGGTAATGTGCTCCTCCCCGCTCGTGGGGCGCGAGCGGGAACGACGGCTACTGCGCACGGCGGCCACCCCCGGGACCGTCACCCTCCTGGCGGGGGCCGCCGGGACCGGCAAGACCCGCCTGGTCCGGGAACTGCACGACCTGCCCGGGACCACGGTCCTGACCGGCCACTGTCCGCCGGGAGCCGAACCGTTCCCCTTCGCGCCGCTCATCGAAGCCCTGCGCCGGGCCCCCATCCCCGGCGGACTCAACCCCCTGTGCGGAGCCCTGCGCACCCTGCTCCCCGAACACGCCGACCGCCTCCCCCCGGCCCCGGAGCCGGCCGCCGACCCCGCCTCGGGCCACCACCGCCTCTACCGCGCCCTCACCGAGCTCCTGGACGCTTTGGGCCCCGCCGTCCTGGTCCTGGAGGACGTCCACTGGGCCGACCCGGCCACCCGCGACCTGCTCGCCTACCTCACCCCCCGGCTGCCCGCCCACCTGGCCCTGATCCTCACCTACCGGCCCGAGGACCTGCCCCGCTCCTTCCCGGTGGCGGCCCTGGCCGCCCGCACGCCCCCCGGCACCGGCCACCACGAGCTCACCCTGGGCCCTCTCACCCCCCGCGACCTGCTCGCCCTGGCCGAGCACGCCCTGCCCGGCGGCGCGCCCACCCTGGAGGACGCCCGCCGCCTGCACACCTGGACCGGCGGGCTGCCCCTGGCCGCCGTGGAGACCCTGCACCATCTCACCTCCCCCGGCGAGGACACCGCCCCGGCCCCGCGCATCCCCGACCGGCCGCCCGTCCCGCCCTCCCTGCGCGACTGGCTCCTGGACCGCCTGCACGCCCTAGACGGGGACGCCCGCCGCCTGGTCCGCGCCGCCTGCGTCCTGGACGGGCCCGCCACCGAACCCCTGCTCGCCCACGTCGCCGAGCTCACCCCCGCCCGCGCCGACAAGGCCCTGTCCCGCGCCTGCCGCAGCGGCCTGCTCACCCCCACCGCCCCGGCCACCCTGGCCCCCGCCACCCCGCTGCTCGCCCACGTCTGCCACACCTCCCTGCCGCACGGCAAGCGCCGCCGCCTGCACCGCGTCGCCCTGGCCGCCCTGGCCCTTTCGGCCGAACCGCCCCACGACCGGCTCGCCCACCACGCCCGCGAGGCCGGACTCCTGGACGAGTGGACCGACCACGCCGAACGCGCCGCCGACCAGGCCCTGGAACAGGGCGAGGACAGCGCCGCGGTGGTCCTGCTGCGCGACGCCCTGACCCGCCCCGACCTCACCTCCCGGCGCCGCCGCGACCTGGCCCTCAAACTCGGCCGGGCCGCCCTGACCGGCATCTCCGCCGAGCACACCATCGCCCAGCTGCGCGACGTCCTGGCCACCCCCGGCCTACCCGCCACCGAACGCGGCGAACTGCGCATGGAACTGGGCCTGCTCCTGCTCAACCAGGCCGCCCAGAACCGCACCGCCCGCGGCGAACTCGTCCGCGCCGCCTCAGAGCTCGCCGAACGCCCCGACCTGGCCGCCCGCGCCATGTGCGCGCTGGCCGTGCCCCGCAGCACCCCCGACTCCGTCGACACCCACCGCCGCTGGATGGAGCAGGCCCTGGCCGCCGCCCACCGCAGCCACGACACCACCGTCGCGCACACCGTCGCCGTCAACCACGCCACCCTGCTCGCCCAGATCGGCGACCCCGCCGCCTGGAAGGTGGAGCTGCCCGCCCCGGGCACCCACCACGACCCGCCCACCCCCGACTCGCTGGCCCGCCGCCGCGAGTTCTCCCGGGGTTCGCTCAACCTCGCCGACGCCGCCGTCATGCTCGGCCACTACGACCGCGCCGACGGCCACCTCGACGACGCGGCCGCCTGGTCGGGTCCCGACGACGCCCCCTACATCCACGAGAGCGTGCGTGCCCTGCGCCTGACCCTGGACTGGGCGCGCGGCCGCTGGCAGGGCCTGGCCGAGGAGGTCGACCGCCACCGCGAGTCGCCGCGCCTGGCCCACCTGCACTCGGTCACCGCCGAGCTCGGGCTGCTGCGCGCCGCCCTAGCCCTGGCGCAGGGCGACCCGGGGCTGGCCCGCACCCTGCTGGTGCGCATCCGCCCCGAGCCCCGCGACACCCCGGACGGCCTCGCGGAGGCCGACCCGCAGGCGCCGCCGCCCGACTACACCGTTCCGGTGCGGGCCTTCGCCGCCGGGCTGCTGGCCCGCGTGGCCACCGCCCAGGGCGACCCCGCCCGCGCCTGGGAGCACGTGGAGGACCTGGTCTCCCTCATCGCCGCCAAGGGCATCTGGGTGTGGGCCGCCGACCTGCTCCCCGGCATGGAGGCCCTGCTGGAGTGCGGGCGCGGCGCCATCGCCCGCGACCTGTGCACCCGGCTGCGCGCGGGGCTGCGCGACACCGACGCCCCGGCCGCCGCCACCTCCCTGCTGCGGTTCGAGGCCGCCCTGGCCCGCCACGGCGGCCGCCACGACCGGGCCCTGCTGCTGTACGCCGAGGCCGAGGACGCCTACCGCGCCATGCCCCGCCCCTACGACGCCGCCCAGGTCCGCGAGGCCTCCGCCCGCGTCCACTTCGCCTGCCCGCGCGGGGAGGGCACCGAGCTGGGCGTCACCGCCCTGCGCGCCGCCCTGGAGGAGTACACGGGGCTGGGCGCCACCTGGGACGCCGCCCGGGTGCGCCGCCTGCTGCGCTCCCACGGCGTCACCACCGCCACCGCCGCGGGGCGGCCCCACCACGACCGCAGGCTCTCCCCGCGCGAGGGCGAGATCGCCGACCTGGCCGCACGCGGCCACACCAACCGGGAGATCGCCGCGCTGCTGCACCTGTCGCCGCGTACTGTGGAGACGCACGTGGCCAACGCCCTGTCCAAACTCGGGCTGCGGTCGCGCCGCGACCTGACCCCGCCCCCCGGCTGAACGCCCCCGCACCGCCACCCCGCCCCGCACCGCCCACCTTCAGGCCTGCCCCGGGCCTGTCCTCCCCGGATCCGGCACGGCGGTGCCGCGCCCCCGAGGAGACCGCACCCGATGACCGCACGAGCGCTCGCGACGACCTGTGCCGCCACGGCCTGTGCCGCTACAGCGCTGAGCCTGCTGCTGACCTCCTGCGGGATCATCCCCGGCCTGGGCGGCGGGGACGCGCCCGCCGAGGACCCCGCCCCCTCCGCCGCACCGGACGCGGCCGCGGCCCACCGGGAGCTGCCCCTGACCCGCCAGGGGCGCATGTTCATCGACGGCGGCGGCGACGTCCTGCTGGAGATCACCTTCCGCAAGCTCCAGCACAACGGCGAGTACCTGATGATCGAGGTCGACCACGACCTCCTGGAGCCCCTGCGCGCGAGCGGGACCTCCACCGACCGCACCGCCCCCATCCGCCTGCTCGACCCGGTCACCGGCGAGGTCCTGCGCGCCATCAAGGATCCCGGGACCGGCCTGTCCCTGGGCACCTACTTCACCGAGGGCTCCGACGTCACCCCCGTCCACCAGGGCATCCCCACCACGTTCCGGCGGTACTTCCCGGCGCCCTCCCACGACGCCGGGCACCTGACCTTCACCGGGTCGGGGCTGGGGCACGTGCCGGGCCTGCCGGTGGAGTACGTGGACGAGTTCACCCCGTCCCCCGAGCCCAACATCCACGACTACTTCAACGAGTACGCCGAGAAGACCGCCGACGAGCTGCCCGGGGAGCTGTTCTACCCGGAGGAGGTGCCCGAGCCGGGGCTGGACGTGTCGGCGTTCCGCCAGGGCATCGAGAGCTTCGTGGACACCGCGGAGTCGTCCACCACCCGCTCGGGGGACCGGGAGACCATCTCCCTGCACGCCGACCGGATGTTCGACGTGAACGCCGACGAGCCCACCGCCGAGGCCGCCGAGACCATCCGGCGCACCGCCCTGACCCTGCGGGAGAACCCGGGGCCGGGGGAGATCACCGTGGTCGGCCACACCGACGGCAGCGGCTCGGACGCCCACAACCGGGAGCTGTCGCTGCGCCGCGCCGAGGCCGTGCGCGACCTGCTGGCCGAGGAGCTGGGCGAGGACTTCACCCTCACCGCCGAGGGGCGCGGATCCGAGGAGCCGGTCGCCGAGGAGGGCGGGGAGGACGACGAGCAGGCGCGCGCCCGCAACCGGCGGGTGGAGTTCGTCTTCACCGTGCCCGACACCGCGGTCGGAGCCGGCGGGGAGGGGCTGGACTCGGCGGCCCGGCACGTGGCCGCACCGGCGGTGTTCTTCGAGGACCTGGAGCCGGTGGCCACCGCCGAGCACGGTGACGTCGAACTCAACGTGTACCCGCTGGTGCGCGACGGCGCGTACCTGTTCCAGATGGTGGGGTTCGGCAACTCCACCCTGTCGGACCTGGAGGCCGACCTGGGCGCCGGGGAGGAGGTGGCCGGCGGCCCGGACCGGGTCACCGAGGGCACCCTGGGCGGGTTCCGGCTGCTGGAGCCGGACGGGCCGACCCGGTACGTGGTGCGCCTGGTCACCGAGGGCGGCTACGAGGACTTCGCGGACGAGGTCCTGACCCTGTCGCCGGGGGACGAGTACCTGGCGCTGGCGGTGTTCCCGGCCCCGGGGCCGGACGTCGCGTCGATGACCCTGCACGCCGGCGCCTTCGGGGAGATCCCCGACGTCCCGATCCGCTAGGAGGGGCGACGATGGTGGACCGCGCGCTGCTGCCCTACGACCTGGCCTGGGCCGAGGTCGATCCGGCCCGGCACCCCTTCGACCCCGCCGCCGCCCCGGGGGCGGTGCGCGCGCTGGAGCCGGCGGGGCGGGCGCCGACCCGGCCCCGGAGGGGGCCCGGTGTCGATCCGGGCTTCTCCGCCTGGTCCCACGACGTGGCCCGGGTGTGGCTCGACGACATGACCGCCGCCCTGGTGGGGCGGTACGGGCGCTGGGCCACGGGGTGGCGCTGGGGCACCGACGAGGCGGACGTGGGCGGCGGCCCGGTCGCGGGCTGGTGCTGCGCACGCGATTCGGTCACCACTCCGCAAGAGACGCTGGAGCGGGTCGCCGGGGCCCTGTGCGAGTGGCGGGACTGGCTGGAGGAGCTGTCGGAGCGCTTCGACCGGTACCCGCTGGACGCCCCCTCCGCCGAGGACCGGCGGCACTTCCGCGAGCTGGGGATCAACCACCTGGTGAACACGGTGGTGGACCGCACCGGGGCGGGCGACGCCTGGTACGGGCACTGCGCCGTGGTGCTCACCTGGTACCTGACCCGGTGGGGCACGGATACGCAGGCCGCGCGCGAGCTGGTGGAGGCGGCGATCGGCGGGCGGTTCCACAGCTGGATCGGTCCCGAGCCCGGGCAGGTGCGGGACGTGGCCGAGCGGCTCGCCGAGGGGGCCGCGGGGGCCGATGGGCGCCCCTGACGCCCTGCGCGCCTGGCTGGCGGTGCGCGAGACGGTGCCCTGGGACGCGGTGCGGCCGCCGGCGGAACCGGCGGCGGGTCCGCTCGTCCCGGTCCGGGACGGGGCGGCGCACGACATCGGCACCGTCGACCGCGCCCGGTCGCCGGAGCGGGCGGACGGGATGCTCGCCGCCCTGGACCGGGTGCGCGCGGACGCGGCGGCGGGAGCCCGGCCGACGTTCGACCTGCTCCAGGGGTGGCAGCGGCACGTCCTGGGCGGGCCCGCGCCGCCGCGCACCGGGGCGGCCTTCGCCAAGGCCGGGCGCGAACGCTACGGGCTGCTCCCGGACCTGCGCGAGCGCCTCGACGCCTGCCTGGGGCAGGCCACCGGCCCCGAGCCGCCGCTCGCCGCCCGGGCGGCCCGCGCCTACCTCGACGTGTGCTTCTTCCACCCGTTCGAGGACGGCAACGGGCGGTCGGCCTTCCTGACCGTGGTGTTCCTGCTGGCCCGGGAGGGGGTCGCCCTCGACCAGGTCGGGCCGCTGCGCCGGGTGGCGCGCCACGCGGACGACCCGCGGGGCGCCCTGGCGCTGGCCGACCTGCTGGCGGTCCTCATCGACGCCGCCCGCCGCCGGGCGGTCCGACCCGGGCGACCAGCGCATAGCGCTCGTCGGTGACGGCGCGGCCCCACAGCGCGGGCTCGTCGTGGAGGTGCTCCACACGAAGATCCGCCACCAGGGGCCGGACGGCGTCGGCCAGGTCCTCGGCGGTGATCCCGCCGTTCCAGGGCAGGGCCCGCGCCCCGGGGACGTAGGGGGCGGCCCCGCCCGCCTGACGCCAGCGCCCCTCGACCAGGACCAGCGTCCCGCCCGGGCGCAGGCGCGCGACCCAGTGGCGCAGCGCGGAGACGGGATCGGGGAGTGTCCACACCAGGTGCCGGGACAGGACCGCGTCGAAGGTGTCCTCACCGGTGGGCGGGTCCGCGGCGTCGCCCCTCCGGAAGCGGCCGGGGAGGCCGGCCGCCGCCAGCTTGGCACGTGCGCGGTCGACCATTCTCGGGGCGAGGTCGATTCCGGTGACCCGGTGCCCGGACTCGGCCGCCAGGAGGGAGAGCGAGCCGGTGCCGCAGCCCACGTCCAGGACATCGGCGGGAGGAGCGGGCAGCCAGGAGGACAGGTGCGCCGCCCAGGCGTCGCGGACGGCGGCGTGGCGCAGGCCGTGGTCGGGCTCGTCGTCGAAGCCGTCGGCGGCGGCGTCCCAGTACGCGCTGATATCGGAGGGCACGGTCATGGCGCGGATCCTTGCAGTGGCCTCTGACGAACGGGAGCCCTCCGGGTTCCTCGGGAATCGCACCGCGGGACCGCCCGGCGCGTTACGGTGGCCCCGATGCCCTCCCCACACAAGGAAGCGGGTGCAGCCACGGTGAGCGATGACACCTCCCGGCTGGTCGAGCAGGCCACCGACGCCCTGGTCCGGTCCATGGCCGACGACGAGGCCCCGCGGTGGCAGGTCACCCTGGAGGGCTACTCGGGGCTGTTCGCCAAGCCGAGCCACGTGGCCGCGGAGCTTCAGCGCTCCCGCGCCGAGGTGGCCGCCCGGCCCGACCTGGCGCCGGAGGCGGCGGGGGAGTGGCGTCCCAAGCTGCGGCGGCTGCTGGAGGCCGACCCCGGCACGGCGCAGCGGCTCCGGGAACTGCTGCGGGCGCCGGAGGTGGACGTCCGGGTCCGGGAGGGGGCGGCCAACACGCTCACCGGCGACGTCTCGGGGGTGGTCGTGCAGGTCCGGGACGTCCACGGGAACATCGGCGGGACCACCCGCGGCGACCGCGTCGACCAGTCCGGGGCCACCGCGGGCCGGGACGTCATCGGCGTCCAGTACAACGACGGCCGGGACCGGTAGCGGTCGGCGCTCCCCGGCCCGGACCCGGGCCCTGCCTCACCCGGTGAAGGGTTCGGCGACGAGGCGGCCCCAGGCCACGAAGCAGTTCAGGGCGAGGTAGACCAGGTCCACCGCCAGGGGCTTGAACTCGCGTCGGCGGATACGCGTGACCGCCGCACCGACCATGACCAGCGCCAGGCCGACGGCGGCCAGCGGCGCCAGCACCGGCGCGATGCCCAGGAGCGGCGGCAGGACCAGGCCCACCGCACCCAGCACTTCGAGCACGCCGATGGCCTTCAGCGTGCCGGGGCGGAAGTCCTCGACCCAGTGCGCGGCGGCCCCCGCGGCGAAGATCCTCTCCCTGGGGACGACGATCTTGCCGCCGCCGGCGAAGAGGTAGACGGCGGCGAGCAGTCCGGCGACGATCCACAGCGCGGTGTCCACAGGGGTTCCTCCTCGTTCGGTCCCACCCATGAGGACACCGGGCCCCGGCCGGATGTGACATCAGCCGTCGGCTTCGTCGAAGCGGTCGCGGGCGCGCTCGATCTCGGGGGTGTGCTCCCGGACCCAGTCGAGCAGCACGTCCACCGGGCGCCGCAGGGTCTTGCCCAGCGGGGTGATCCGGTACTCGACGGCGACCGGCCGGGTGGCGACCACCTCCCGTTCGACGATGCCGTTGCGCTCCAGGCGGCGCAGGGTGGCGGTGAGCGATTTCTGGGTCACCGCGGGGATCTCCCGCCGCAGCCCGTTGAACCGGCAGGGGTGCTCGCACAGCACGTTGAGCACCTCCAGCGACCACTTGTCCAGGACCTGGTCCAGGAGTTCGCGGTGGGGTGCGGTGATCTCCAGGGCCTGCGCGGCCCCGGGGGCGGTATCGGTCATGGAACCTGGTCTCGTTGAAGTTTCCTCGGGCTACCAGGTACCAAGGGTAGACCGGCTCGATCCCGCCGGGAACCCGTCACGAGGAGAAACACCATGGCCGTCCGCCGCCTCACCCCCGCGGGCATGCTGCAGCCCGCCCCCTACCACCACGTCGCCGTCGGGACCGGCACCCGCCACGTGCACGTCAGCGGCCAGGTCGCCCGCACCGCCGACGGCGCCCCGCAGGCCCCGGGCGACCTCGCCGGGCAGGTCGCCCACGCGCTGCGCAACACCGCCACCGGCCTGGCCGGGGCGGGGGCGACCTTCGCCGACGTCCTGCGCCTGACCTTCTACGTCACCGACTGGGAGCAGGAGAGGATCGGCGCCTTCATGGAGGGCGTCGACCGGGTGGCCGAGGAGCTGGGCCTGCCGCGGCCGATGCCCCCGGCCTCGCTCATCGGGGTGTCGCACCTCTTCGAGCCCGACGTGCTCGTCGAGGTCGAGGCCACGGCCCTGCTGGACTGAGACCGCCCGGACCGGCCTCCCGGACCGACATCCCGGACACGTGGGGCGCCTCAGCCGAGGCGGCGCGCCCGGTCGAGCAGGTACCTCTCCTCGACCGGGTTGACCGCCAGGGCGGCCGCCCGCCGGTAGGCCGCGGCGGCCGCCGCCGTGTCCCCGGTCGTCTCCAGCAGGTGCGCGCGCACGGCCGGGTACCGCTGACGTGTCAGCGGGTCCCGCTCCAGGCCGTGGCGCCGGTCGAGGTCGGCGAGCAGGGCCAGGCCGCGTTCGGCGCCGTAGGCGCGGGCGACCGCCACCACCCGGGCCAGCCTCACCGGGGCGCTCGGGGCGAGGCGCTCCAGCCACAGGTACAGCACCGCGATCCGGGTCCAGTCCGTCAGCTCCGGGGACGGGGCCGCGGCGTGCACGGCCGCGACGGCCGCCTGCAACCGGTACGGCCCCGCCTCCCGCGGATCCCAGGCGGCGTCGAGCAGCGCGGTCCCCTCGCGGATCAGGTCGCGGTCCCACAGGCCCCGGTCCTGCTCATCCAGGGTGACGAGCTCGTCGCCGGGCCCGGTGCGGGCCGGGCGCCGCGCCTCGGTGAGCAGCATCAGGGCCAGGAGCCCGGCCGCCTCGCCGTCGTCGGGCCGCAGCTCCCGGAGCATGCGGGTCAGCCGGATCGCCTCGCCGGACAGGTCCGTGCGGGCCAGCGACTCCCCGGAGGTGGCGGTGTAGCCCTCGTTGAACACCAGGTAGAGCACCTGCGTCACGGCCGCCAGCCGCTGCTCCAGGTCCTCCTCGGCCGGCGGGGTGAACCTGGCTCCGGCGCGGGCCAGCCGCTGTTTGGCGCGGCCGATGCGCGTTCCCATGGTGGCCTCGGTGGTGCCGTAGGCGTGCGCGATCTCGGCCGTGGTCAGGCCGCCCACCGCGCGCAGGGTGAGGGCCGCCTGGGAGGCGGGGTTCAGCGCCGGGTGGCAGCACAGCAGGAGCAGGGTGAGGCTGTCGTCGGTCTCCGGCGCGGGGGGCGCGAGCCGCCCGGGTCCGCTCAGGGCCGCCTCGGCCGCGCCGATCCTCTCCTCGCGCAGGCGCCGTGCCTGTTCGGAGCGGAGCAGGTCGACCATGCGGCGGTGGCCGACCCGGATCAGCCAGGCACGCGGCTCCCGGGGGACGCCGTCCGCGGGCCAGTCCCGGCTCGCGGCCAGCAGGGCCTCCTGCACCGCGTCCTCGGCGAGGTCGAAGCGGCCGAAGCGCCGCACCAGGGCGCCGAGCACCTGCGGTGCCTCCACACGCAGCAGGTGCTCGGTCTCGGGGCTCACGCCGTGAAGTCCTCGCCCATGACCGGCCGGATCTCCACGGGCTCGCCCAGCACCTCCACGATCCGGGAGGCGATCTCGACGGCGCGCTCGTGGCCGGACACGTCGATCACGGCGAAGCTGGCCAGCACCTCCTTGAGCTCGGCGAACGGGCCGTCCGTCGCGACCACCCCCTCCGGGGCGCGGCGGACGGTGGTGCTGACGGCGGGGTGCCCCAGGCCCTCGGTGGAGACGAGTTCGCCGGTTCCGAACAGTTCTTCTTCGAGCCGCTGGTAGGCGGCGAACGCGTCGAGCGCGTCCTGCGAGGGCGTGTCGGCGGTCGCGGGGTCCCAGGCCTCGGCCGGGGTGTAACCCAGGAGCAGGTACTTCACGGTGTCCTCGTTTCCTGTGGCGTTGCGGGCACGGTAACCGGCCGGGGGCGCGCGTTGCGGGCGCGGCGCCACGGTGGCGGTGCCCGCGGGACCTCTTCGGTGGGTCCTCTCCGGTACCTCGGGGCCGCCGCCCGGATTCCGACACCCAAAATATGTGATCTGGATCACATTGAAAGCGTGTCGGAAAGCGGAGCCCGGCCCCGAGGTGTCAGTGGAACCCCGACCGAGGAGGACGACATGGACGAGAACACCCGGCCGAGCGAAGCGGTCACGGCCCTGGACCGGCTCGTGGGCACCTGGGCGGTGACCGGCGGCGCCGAGGGCACCGTGCGGTACGAGTGGATGGAGGGCGGGTTCTTCCTGCTCCAGCACGTGGAGCTCACCCAGTCCGGCGAGCCGGTCACCGGCCTGGAGGTCATCGGGAACCCGCACCCGTTCGGGGAGCCGGTCGGCGCCGACGTGGTGTCCCGGTTCTACGACTCCCGGGGCAACACCCTGGACTACGTCTACGAGCTGGCCGGCGACACCCTGACCATCTGGGGAGGCGTCCGGAACGGGCCCGCCTACTTCAAGGGCGCGTTCTCCGCGGACGGCTCCACCGTCACCGGCGCGTGGGTCTACCCCGGCGGGGGCGGCTACGACTCCACCATGACCCGGATCTGAGGCCGGGGGCCACGCCCAAGGCCCGTCACACCCGGGGCCCGCACCGTGCGCGGTGCGGGCCCCGGGCCGTGCGCGCGGCCCTCAGCGCAGGCGGTCGTAGACCAGCGTGACCGCTCCGTGCTCGCCCGCGGCGTGGGAGGCCAGCGACCACTTCTCGGCGGGCAGGCCGTCCTCGAACAGCCGGGGCCCGCCGCCGACGAACTCCGGGACCAGCATCAGCGCCAGCCGGTCCACCCGGTCGGCGGCCAGCAGCGCCCTGACCAGGCTGGCGCTGCACGGCACGAGGATGTCCCCGCCCTCCTGCTTCTTGAGCTCGTCGACCACCTCGGCGGCGGGGGCGTTCGCGATCCGCGTGCGCTCCCACGGTGAATCGGTGAGGGTGCGCGAGAGCACCACCTTCTCGGTGTCCGCCAGCCAGGCGCCGAACCCCCGGTCGCGAGGGTCGGCCGTCTCGTCGTGGGCCACCGGCGGCCAGTAGCCCAGGAAGCCCTCGGCGTTGACCCGCCCCATCAGCGCCGTGGTGGCGGTCCGCCACAGGTCCGTCAGGTGGTCGCGGGCCAGGTCGGTGACGGCGTAGGGCACCACCCACATGTGGTCGTGCGGTCCGCCGGGCCCGCAGTACCTGCCGTCGAGGCTGAGGTTCATGTTGGCGATGACCCTGCGGTCGTTGTTCCCGGTCATTTCCTGCTCCTCGGGGTGTCGGAGGGGCCGTGGGCCCCTCAGGTGCGGTCGCGGACGGTGGCGCCGAGCCGGTCCAGGGCCTGGCCCCAGCCGACGCCGATGCCCGCGATGAAGTCGGCGGAGGCCGTGGTGCTGTCGGTGATCCGCAGCTCGACGCCGAGCCGGGTCCCGCCGTCGGCGTCGTCGAGTGTGAACGCGTAGTGGCCGGTGAACGCGACCCCGCCGCCGGGCAGCAGCGGGGAGAGCCGGAACTCGATCAGCTCGCCCGCCGCGACCCGGTCCACCACGCCCTCGGCGCGGCCCACGACGCCGTGCGCCCCGGTGGTGTCGGCGGCGTCGCGGTAGGCCAGCACCGCCCGCCCGCCGGGCCGCGCCTCCAGCACGGCCTCGGTGACGGCCAGGTCGTCCGGCGTCCACCAGCGGGCGAGCAGGTGCGGTTCGGTGAGGTGGCGCCACACGGTCGCGCGCGGTGCGTTCAGGACGCGCCAGAAGGAGAAGACCCGCTCGTCGGCCCAGTGCTCCCGGTCCGCGGCGCGCCTCTCGGCGGCCAGCGAGGCCACGTAGGCGTCGAAGGCGCCGCGGTTCTCCTCCGCCTGCCCGGCGAGGCCGCCGAGGAGTTCGGCGAGCTCGCGCAGCGGTCCGGGCTCCAGCGCGTAGATGCGCCGGTTGCCGGACCGGTGGGAGGCGACCAGGCCGACCCGCTCCAGCCGTTGCAGGTGCTTGGTCGCCTGCGGCTGGCGCAGCCCGGCGCGTTCGGCGATCACGCCCACCGGCAGCGGGCGCTCCGCCAGGATGCGGGCGATGCGCAGCCGGGCGGGCTCGCCCAGCGCCTCCAGTCGTTCGTTCATGCTGCAAGTATTCACCACTGAGAATATTCTTGTCAAGGAATATTCTTGGCGCAGGGCCCGCGCCCCCTCGGCCGCGCCGGATAATGAGCCCGTGTCCACCCCAGAGATCTCGGCCCGGGAGGCCGAAGTACTCGCCCTGCTCGGCGAACACCTCAGCAACGCGGAGATCGCCGCACGGCTGTTCATCTCCGTGCGCACCGTCGAGTCGCACGTCTCCTCCCTGCTGCGCAAACTCGCGCTGCCCGACCGCCGGGCCCTGGCCCGCACCGCGGCCGAGCGCGCCCGCCCCCCGCGGCGCGGCCGGCCCGCACCCGCCCTGCCCGCGCCGCTGACGACGTTCGTCGGCCGGGTGGGGGAGCGCCGCGACCTGGCCGAGGCGATCCGCGGCCACCGCCTGGTGACCGTGGTCGGCGCCGGCGGGGTGGGCAAGACCCGCCTGGCCCTGGCGGTGGCCGCGCAGGCCGCCGACGACTTCGCCGACGGCGTGTGGTTCGTCGACCTGGTCCCGCTCACCGAACCCGGCCGGGTGGGGGCCGCCGTCGCCGCCGCGGTCGGCGTGGGCGAGCGCCCCGGCGGCGACCTCGACGACGCGGTGTCCGACGCCCTGGCCGACCGCCGGGCCCTGCTGGTCCTGGACAACTGCGAGCACGTCCGCGACGGGGTGGCCCCCTTCCTGGAGCGGCTGCTGACCGCCTGCCCCCGGCTGCACGTGGTCGTGACCAGCCGCGCCCGGCTGATGGTGCCCTTCGAACGCACCTTCCCACTCCCGCCGCTGTCCCTGGACGGCGGCGAGGACTCCGAGGCCGCCGCCCTGTTCCTCGAACGCGCCTCCGCGGTCGGCCCGCCGCCCGGGACCTCCGTGGGCGAGGAGGTCGCCGCCGTCTGCGAACGGCTCGGCGGCATGGCCCTGGCCATCGAGCTCGCCGCCGCCCGCTGGTCCACGCTCGGCCCGGACGGCCTCATGGCCGGGCTCGCCGACCAGCTGCGCGTGCTCACCGGCGGCTCCCGCGCCGACGACCGGCACCGGTCGGTGCGCGCGGTGCTGGACTGGAGCCACGGCCTGCTGGACCCACAGGACCGGGCGCTGCTGCGCCGCGTCTCGGTGTTCGTGGCGCCGTTCACCCCCGAGGCGGCCACCGAGGTCGCCGGGTTCGACCCCCTGGATGCGGCCGCGGTGGTCGACGGGCTCGGCCGGCTCGCCGAGCAGAGCCTGCTCACCGTCGCCCCGTCTGCGGCCGGGACCCGCTACCACGCGCTGGAGACCATCCGCCAGTACGGGGCCGAACACCTGGCCGCGGCCGGCGAACAGGACCGGGTCCGGGCCCGGCACCTGCGCTGGTGCCTGGACCGCGCCGCCGAGCTGGAGGAGGCCGGCGGCGCCGACTGGCGCACCCGGTTCGACGCCGTCGCCGAGGATCTGCGCGCCGCCCTCACCGGGGCCGCCGACCTGCCCGGGCACCGCGCCGACGCCCACCGGCTCGCCCTGTCCATGGGCGGCCTGGCCTTCACCCGCACCCTGCTCGGCGAGTCCCAGCAGCGCTATGTGCAGGCGGCCGAACTCGCCGACGAGGGCCCGCCCGCCGCCGCGGCCCTGCGCAGCGCCGCCGCGGTGGCCGGGTGCCGCAGCCTCGACGGCGACTCCTACCGCCTGCGCCACTGGGCCGCCCTGGCCGCCGAACGCGCCGGGGACGGCCCCGCCGCCGCGCGGGACCTGGCCGACGCCGCCGTCGTCGCCTACCGCTTCTCCACGTCGTTCGCCGACCCGCCCTCCACCGGGGAGGTGGCGGCGGTGCTGGCGCGCGCCCGCGAACTGGCCGACGACTCCCCGGCCTCCCTGGCGGCACTCGCCCTGGCCGAGGCCGCGGTGACCGCCGACGCCTTCGGGGCGCTCCAGGGCGACCCGGACAACCCCGCCCAGGAGACGGTGGCCAGCGCGCGGCACGCCGTCGACCTCGCCCGCAAGACGGGGGACCCGGTGGCCGAGTCCGCCGCCCTGGACGCGCTCTCGGCCGCCCAGTGCTGGACGGGGGACTCCTTCGCCTCCGCGGAGGCGGCCCGGCGCCGGATCGAGATCCTGGACGGCGTGCCGCCCTCGCCCGCCGCCACACACGAGCTGATGGACGCCCTGGCCATGGCCGCGGCGACCGCGATCGGCGTCGGGGACCTGCCGCGGGCCCGCCGGTGGGGGACGCGCATGGCCGACCACCCGCTGCTGTCCGAGGCGGGGCACCACGCCACCTCCTGGCTCCTGGTCGCGAACGCGTTCGCGGGCGAGGTCGAGGGGGTGCTCGCGGGCGCCGCGAGGTTCCTGGACGCCTGGCGGCAGAACGGCCGCCTGCGGTCGCGCTCCCTGGGCCCGGCCGCGGCGGCGGTGGCGATGGTCCACGGCCTGCGCGGGGACGCCGACGCCCGGGCGCAGTGGCTGGAGGTCATCGACCGGGCCGGGCCCGGGGACGACCACCGCCTGGGCTACGGGGCGGTCTTCGACGCCCTGCTCCTGCTCCACCACGGGGACGCCGAAGCCGCCCTGGAACGCCTCGCCCCCGAGCCGGAGCGGGTGTGGAAGTGGGTGTGCTGGGTGTGGCTGCACTGGTACACGGCGCTGCGGGCGGAGGCGGCGGTGCTCGCCGACCGCGCCGACGCCCGGGAGCTGGTCGACGCGGCCGGGGCGATGGTGGTCGGCGACCCGGTGGCCACCGCCCAGGTGGAGCGGGCCCGGGCCCTGCTGGACGGGGACGTGCCCGGGGTGCTCGCGACCGCGGCGGCGTTCGAAGCGGCGGGCTGCCGCTACCAGGCGGCCCGCACCCTGGTGCTCGCCCGGGGCGCGCACCGGGCGGCGGGCGAGGCCGCGTTCACCGCCCTGGGGCTGGCCCCGGGAACGTGAGCCGCCCGCCCGGGCCCCATACGGGTGTCCGGGCGGGCAGGTGTTCCGTGCGGGCGGGCCCGGCCTCCCGCGGCACCCGCGGGGGAGCGGTCCGCGCGGGCCGCCCTCGGCGTCCGGGCGGGACCGCGGCCCACCACGCCCGCGCCCGCCCGGCCCCCGCGGGGGCCTCAGCCGGCGGCCCGCTTGACCAGCTCGGAGATGCGCGCCTCGATCTCGTCATTGATCTCCACCAGCGCGAACGCGGTCGCCCACATCGGGCCCTCGTCCAGCTGCGCCGTGTCGTTGAACCCGAGCGTGGCGTAGCGCGCCTTGAACTTGGCCGCGCTCTGGAAGAAGCAGACGACCTTGCCGTCCAGCGCGTAGGCGGGCATCCCGTACCAGGTCTTGGGCGCCAGCGAGGGGGCGTCGCGGGTGACGATGGCGTGCACCCGCTCGGCCAGGACCCGGTCCTCCTCCGGCATCTCGGCGATCTTGGCGAGCACGTCCCGCACGGCCTCGGCCGCCTTCTCCTCGCGGGTGGCCCGCCGCGCGGCCTTCTTCTGCTCCTGGGCGTGCTCCTTCATCGCCTCCCGCTCCTCGGCGGTGAACCCCTCGTACGTGCCCTTGCCGGCCATGATGTCTCCCCGTCGTCGTGTGCGGTGCCGGGCCGGCCCTCCCGGCCCCTGTGACCACCATCCTTCCCGGCCGGGCCCCCGGACACCTCCGTGGTGACCACGGAGACCACCACGGAACGCCGGTCCGGGGTGTTCCGCGCCCCAGGGGACCGCACACCCATCAGACCGTGCATCTATTGGACCATGCACATATGTGAGCTATCCTCTATGCATGTCTCTGCGGCACGCCATCCTCGGAATCCTGTCCATCCAGCCCATGAGCGGCTACGACCTCAAGAAGGTCGTCGACGGCAGCGTCGGCCACTTCTGGACCGCCGACCAGTCGCAGATCTACCGCACCCTCGCCGCCCTGGTGGAGGAAGGACTGGCGTCCCGCGGCACCGTCGTGCAGGAGGGCCGCCCCACCCTGCACCCCCACACCGTCACCGACGCGGGCCTGGCCGAACTCGACCGCTGGCTCGCCTCACCCCTGAAGACCCCGCCCACCCGCGACGCCTTCCTGGCCCGGGTGTTCTTCGCCGACCGCCTGCCGCCCGAGGACGTCCGCGCACTCCTGGACGCCCGCCGCCGCGAGATCGCCGCGGAACTGGCCGCACTGGAGGCCGTCGAGATCCCCGACCCCGCCACCCTGCCCGCGGGCGTCACCGAGCTCGGCTACGCGCTGCGCCTGGCCGCCCTCGACAACGGCATCACCCACGCCCGGGCCGAACTCGCCTGGCTCGACGCCACCGAACAACGACTCGAACGGATCACCCCATGAGCCCGCCCCCCGCGGCCCGCCTGCACCGCATCGCCGCCCGCTACGCCGCCAAGCCCACCGTGTCGGCCCTGGCCGCCGCGATCGAGCAGCCCTCCACCGGGTTCTCCTGGAGCCACGGCGACACCGACCGCCCCTACTTCATCGCCAGCATCACCAAGCTGTACACCGTCGCGGTCGTCATGCAGCTGCGCGACGAGGGCGCGCTGACCCTGGACACCCCCGCCGCCGACCTGATCGGCGCGGACACCATGCGCGGCCTCAACACCCACGGCGGCCGCGACCACGGCCCGCGCGTCACGGTGCGCGAACTGCTGGCGCAGACCTCCGGCATCCCCGACTACTTCGAGCAGAGGCGACCCGACGGCACCACCTTCCTGGCCGACACGCTGCGCGCCGACGCCGCCTGGACCTTCGACGAGCTCATCGACATGGCCCGCGGCCTGCCCGCCCCGTTCGCCCCCTCCACCCCGGGCCGGGCCTTTTACAGCGACACGAACTACCAGCTGGTCGGGCGCATCATCGAGACCGTCACCGCCGGAACCCAGGAGGCGGCCCTGCGCACCCGGATCACCGGCCCGCTCGGCCTGCACGACACCTGGATGCTCACCCCCGACACCCTGGACCGCTACGGCGAGGTCGCCCCGATCCTGCACCGCCGCCGGGCCCTGCACATCCCCAGGACGATCGCCTCGTTCCCGCCCGACGGCGCGGTGGTCTCGACCGTCTCCGACCAGCTGCGGTTCCTGCGGGCGTTCACCGGCGGCCGGCTGTTCCCGGAGCACTACCTGGCCGAGATGACCGCCGACTGGAATCCGGTGTTCGGGCGCCTGGTCCCCATCGACTACGGGATCGGGATGATGCGGTTCCGGGTGCCGCGCGTGCTGTCGCCGTTCACGCCGGTCCCGGCCATGGTCGGCCACGCCGGCGCCTTCGGCAACGCCCTGTTCCACCTGCCCGAACGCGACCTCTACGTGGCCGCGACCGTCAACCAGATGGAGCCGCGCTCCCTGGTCCACAACATGGTCGCCCAGCTCGTCGCCCGCCTCTGACCGCCGGAGGACCCCCCGGACCCGGCTCAGCCGGGCGTGTCCAGACGCTGGGTCCCCACCACCGAGAGCAGCCGCAGCGCGCCCTCCGACGGGGAGCCGGGCTCGGCCGTGTAGATGACGACCCGCTGGTCCCGGTCGGCCACGTCCAGGACGTCGCAGTCCAGGGTGAGGGGCCCGACCAGCGGGTGGTCGATGGTCTTGCGCAGGGCCAGCGCCGGTCCCACGTCGTGGGCCTCCCACAGCCGGGCGAACTCGGCGCTGCCCGCCAGGAGGTCGCCCACCAGGGCCGCCACCCCGGGGTCGTCGGGGTAGCGGGCGGCGGTCACGCGCAGGTCCCGGGCCGCG
Source organism: Nocardiopsis protaetiae (assembly GCF_045446735.1). NCBI lineage: Bacteria > Bacillati > Actinomycetota > Actinomycetes > Streptosporangiales > Nocardiopsidaceae > Nocardiopsis > Nocardiopsis protaetiae. Next base: position 2,715 of record NZ_JBJJBV010000044.1, on the reverse strand, counting down.
ATCCGGGAGAACGCCGCCAGGTCCGACAGCCGGTAGCGCCGCCGGTCCGGCTCCGGCGGGGCCAGGAAGACCTGCCGCACGAGGTTGCGCTCCTCGCGCGACAGGGCGGAGAAGTCCCCCATGAGGGCGGCCGCCAGGCCGTTCCAGGCGATCACCTCGTACGTCGCCGACAGCACGATCGCCGCGGCGCCGGGCAGGTTGCCCAGCAGGCGCAGGATGCCGGGCCGCACCTCGCGCGAGGGGCCCGGGGGCGGGCCGGGCGGGGAGCCGGCCAGGTAGTGGAGGTGGTCGCGTTCGGCGTCGGACAGGCGCAGCGCCCGGGCCAGCCCGGCGAGCACCTCCCGCGAGGGGTGCGGGCCGCGCGCCTGCTCCAGCCGCGTGTAGTACTCGGTGGAGATGAACGCCAGCCGCGCCACCTCCTCGCGGCGCAGCCCCGGGGTGCGCCGCCGCGGCCCGGCGGGCAGCCCCACGTCGGCGGGGGCGATGCGCTCGCGCCTGCCGCGCAGGAAACCGGCCAGCCCTGTCCTGTCCACCCTCCCAGTGTGCCCGGCCACCGCGCGGCCGATCCAGGTACCGGCGGTACCTGGATCCGCTCCCGCGCCGGGGCCAGGCTCGTTCCCATGGACACAGCACAGGACACCCGCACTCCCACCGACACCTCTACCGGCACCGCACCCGGCACCTCCGCCGACGCCCGGGGCCTGCTCGCGGGCCGGACCGTCTTCGTGACCGGCGCGAGCCGGGGCATCGGCGCCGCAGCGGCCCGCCTGTTCGCCGCCGAGGGCGCCCGGGTGATGCTCACCGCCCGCACCGGGGAACGGCTCAAGGCCGTCACCGAGGAGATCCGCGCGGCCGGCGGCACCGCCGACCACACGGTGTGCGACCTGGCCGACACCGACGCCGTCCGCGCCGCCGTCGAGCGCACCGTCGACGTGTACGGCCGCCTCGACGCCGCCTTCAACAACGGCGCCGTCGCCCTGCCGCCCGGCCCGCTGGACCAGGCCGCCGAGGCCGACCTGGACCTCATCTACACCGTGAACTTCAAGGGCACCTGGGCGGCGGTGGCCGCCCAGGTCGCCGCCATCCGCGCCACCGCGGGCACCGGCGCCATCGTCAACTGCTCCTCCGTCGGAGGCTGGCGGGCCAACCCCACCCTGCCCGGCTACGGGGCGATGAAGCGGGCGCTCAACAGCCTCACCGAATCGGCGGCGGTCACCTACGGGCCCGAGGGCGTCCGCGTCAACGCCGTCGCCCCCGGCACCACCCTCACCGACATGGTGAACACCTGGGAGGAGGTGGCGCCGGGGATCACCGACCTCCTCAACGCGCAGACCCCGCTGCGCCGGGCGGCCGCCCCCGAGGAGATCGCCCAGGCGGCCGCCTGGCTGCTCAGCGACCGGGCCTCCTACGTGACCGGGGCGGTCCTGCCGGTGGACGGCGGCATGCAGGCGGCCTGAACCCTGTCACACGGCGGCCAGGCGCGGTGTCCCCTGTGCGGACGAGGCGCCGCACCGGGCGCGCCTCCCGCGAGGGAACGGGGAAACGACCATGAGCGAACCGAACACGCACCCGGCGATCGCACTGGTGACCGGGGCGAACAAGGGGATCGGCCGCGGCATCGCCGGGCGGCTCGCCGCCCTGGGGCTGACGGTGCTCGTCGGCGCCAGGGACACCGCGCGCGGCGAGGAGGCCGCGGCGGCCCTGCGCGCCGCGGGCGGCGACGCCCACGCCCTGGCCCTGGACGTGACCGACCCGGCCACCGTCGAGGCGGCCGCCGCCCGGATCCGGGAGCGCTTCGGACGCCTGGACGTGCTGGTCAACAACGCCGGCGTCACCGGGTCCGGGCGGGTCTCCCCGGACCGGGCCCACGACCAGGTCCCGAGCACCGTCGACCTGGCCATGGTCCGGTCGGTGTTCGAGACCAACGTGTTCGGGGTGATCACGGTGACCAACACGATGCTGCCGCTGCTGCGGCGCTCCCCGGCGCCGCGCGTGGTCAACGTCAGCAGCCACGGCGCCTCGCTCACCCTCAACGCCGACCCGGACGGGCCGCTCGCCGCGCTGCCGCCCTCGGCGGCGTACTCGCCCTCCAAGACCGCGCTGAACGCGGTGACCGTGCACTACGCCAACGAACTGCGCAAGGACGGGTTCCTGGTCAACGCGGCCGCCCCGGGATACGTGGCCACCGACGGCAACGACCACAGCGGGTTCCTCACCGTCGAGCAGGGCGCCGAGGTCCCGGTGCGCCTGGCCACCCTGGGCGCAGACGGGCCCACCGGCGGGTTCTTCGGCGCCGAGGGCCCGGTGCCCTGGTGAGGCCCTAGGATCGGCCGCGTGGGCGACGACGGTGGAGTGGACGAGGAGCGGGAGCGGCGGTTCTTCGCGGGCCTGCCCGCCACCCGGGGCGCGGCCGGGGCGCTGATCCTGTCCCCGGCGGGCGAGGTCCTGCTGGTGGAGCGCACCTACCGGCCCGCGCGGCCCTGGGGCCTGCCGGGCGGCATCGTCGAACGCGACGAGTCCCCGCTGGCCGCCTGCCGCCGGGAACTGGCCGAGGAGCTCGGGGTCCGGGCCGCCGTCCGGCGGCTGGTCGCCGTCGACTGGGTGCCCGGCGAGGGGGTGCGCACCACCGCCCTGCACTGGCTGTTCACCGCCGACCTGCCCGCGGGCGCCGACCTGCGCCTGCCCCCGGACGAGCTGTCGGGGTGGGTGTGGGCG
>NZ_JBJJBV010000439.1:0-3577 GCF_045446735.1 Nocardiopsis protaetiae | reverse complement strand
CACCGGGTCGCCGACACCCCCGCCGCGGCCCACCTGCTGGCGCTTTTGGCGGCCGAGCGGCGCTCGTGGGTGTTCGGCGAGCGGCCCACCCCGATCGAGCGCATGTCGCTGCTGTCCAACCAGGCCTCGGTGGCCTTGGTGGGTCCGGACGCGCGCCTGTTGTGGCTGTGTCACCCCGAACCCGACTCCCCGGCCCTGTTCGCCGAACTCCTGGGCGGCCGCTCCGCCGGGGTGTTCGCCATCGCCCCCGCCCACAAGGGCCTGCCCCTGGGTCAGCGCTATGAGCGGGACACGATGACGGTGCGCACCCGTTTCTCGCGGTTGGAGGTGATCGACTACCTGGCCGCCGGCACCGGCCCGGGCCGCACCGACCTGGTGCGGGTGATCACCGGGACCACCCCGGCGGTGGTGGAGTTCGCGCCCCGCCCCGACTTCGGCCGGGCGCCGGTGCGGATCACCGCCAAGGACGACGGGCTCATCGTCGAAGGGGCGGAGTTCCCCATCGCGTTGCACGCCCCGGGGGTGTCCTGGCGCATCGACCACGACAACGGTGCGGCCCACGCGATCGTCCAGCCGAGCAGTGAGAGGCCCGTTGTTCTGGAGCTGCGCTGCGGAAGCCAGGAGCTCCGAGCTCACCCGGACATCCCGGAGGAGCGCCGCCGCCGGACGGAGCAGGCGTGGGCCTCGTGGGTGGGGACACTCGACCTGCCCGAGACCGAGCGGCGGCTGGTGGCCCGCTCCGCCTTGACGCTGCGCGGGCTGTGCACCCCCACCGGCGGTGTCATGGCCGCCGCCACCACCTCCCTGCCGGAGGAGATCGGCGGTATCCGCAACTGGGACTACCGGTACTGCTGGCTGCGCGATGGGGCCCTGACCGTGCAGGCCCTGGTCGACCTGGGCTCCACCGTCGAGGCCGACGCGTTCCTGGACTGGGTGCACCGGGTGGTCGCCACCCTGCCCGGCCCCGAACTCCTCAAGCCCCTGTACTCGCTGCGCGGCACCGACCTGGGCCCTGAGGAGGTCATCGAGTCCCTGTCGGGCTATGCCGGATCGCGCCCCGTCCGGGTGGGCAACCTCGCCGACCACCAGGTGCAGCTGGACGTGTTCGGGCCCGTCGTCGAACTCATCACCCACCTCGCCGCCGCACGCGGGACGCTGGCCGACCGGGACTGGGACCTGGTCCAGGAGATGGCCCACGCCGTGGCCCGCCGCTGGCACGAGCCCGACCACGGCATCTGGGAGGAGCGTGACGAGCCCCGCCACCGCGTCTACTCCAAGGTGATGGGCTGGGTCACGTTGGACCGTGCCCTCACCCTGGCCGCCGCCTACGGCCGTATCCCCGACCCCACCTGGGAGGGGTTGCGTTCCCGGATCGCGGCCGAGGTGGTGGACAAGGGGTGGAACGAGGACGTGCAGGCGTTCACCACCGCCTATGACGGCACCGATCTGGACGCCGCGTCGCTGCACATCGGCCTGTCCGGGTTGATCGATCCGGCCGATCCGCGGTTTCAGGCGACGGTGACCGCGATCGAGGCCGAGTTGCGCAGTGGCCCGACGGTGTACCGCTACCACCGCGATGACGGGTTGCCGGGTGGGGAGGGCGGGTTCCATCTGTGCACGACCTGGTTGATCGAGGCGTATCTGGCCACGGGGCGTCGGGTGGAGGCCGAGGAGTTGTTCGCGCACCTGGTGGACTGTGCGGGGCCGACGGGGTTGTTGCCGGAGGAGTTCGATCCGGTGAGCGAGCGGGCGTTGGGCAATCATCCGCAGGCGTACTCGCATCTGGGTCTGATCCGCTGCGCCCGACTCCTCGACCGGAAGTAGAGGTCACCCGAGACCACCGGAAACCCCCGCAGAAGCGCCCGCCCTGTTCCCCCGGGGCGGGCGCCGCCGTTTTCGGGCGGTGGCCCCGCCGCACGTAGGTGCACCCACCATGCCCTAACGCTGTGGGGGGCGAAGGTGTCCTGCCCGGGGCCCGGGCACAGTCCGGAGGAGGGATCGGTTCCTCCGGCTCCAGGGGGTCGGCGGAGGAGTCACCTCCGTTCCCGGTCCTGTGGGGGTGAGGGTTTTGCAGGTACTGGGATCTTCGCCGCAGGGGGTTTCCCACCTTTCCCGGGGCCTTGGCCACGGCCGGAGGGCGTTGCGCTTCCCCCGCCGCAGGGGGTGACGGCAGTAGGAGGCCTCCGGCCCTGGCCCCTGGGGGTTTCTCACCTGGCCGGGGGGCCTTAGCCACAGCCCGGTCACCTGCCCGGGGCCTTAGCCATAGCCGGAGTGCGTTGTGCCTCCCCCGCCGTAGGGGGTGACGGCCGCGGGAGGCCTCCGGCCCTGGCCCCAGGGGGTTTCGGTAGAGCGGGACTGGACCCCGGCCCCAGGGGGTGAGGCAGCAAGAGCAGGTTTCCAGAACGGCAACCATCTGCGGAGGGCGGTGTAGGGGGCCGGTCTCGGTCGCGTTGGTCTCCACGGGTCACCCCTTGGGAACGTACAGACCCGGGCTGGGCGCGGAGCCGTCCCCACGGTACGAGGCCCGGCAGACCAAAAGGCGTACGCGTTGGGCTCACGTCCGGGGTGGTGGGGGTGTTTTCCGGGGACGGGTCGGGGCTGAGGGGCCCTGCTGTTTCCGGACAGGATTTCAACCGCCTATTTCACGCGACCAGTCGCAAATCCTGATGCGCCGCGTAGATCTCCGCAGGCGTGTTGTACCCCAGCGCGGAGTGAAGACGCCTGTGATTATACCAGTGCTCGATGTACCGAGTGATATCACGCCGGGCGCTTTCCCGAGTGGGATACACCATCCTGTTCGCCCGCTCGTTCTTCAGCGCGCCGAAGAACGACTCGGCCATCGCGTTGTCGTAGCAGACACCGGTCCGGCCGACCGATCGTTGGAGACCCTGCTTCTTCAGGAAGTCACCGAATTCCTTTGACGTGTAGTTGCTGCCCCGGTCCGAGTGGAACACCGCTCCCTTGGACAGCTTCCCGTTCCTCTGCGCGTTCTTCAGCGCCTGAATGACGAGCGGGGTGCGATAGTGGTCGCCCATGGCGTATCCGATGACCTCCTTGGTGCAGCAGTCGATCACCGTCGCCAGATACAGCCACCCTTCCCAGGTGGGGATATAGGTGATGTCGCCGACGAGTTTCACCCCGGGGCGAGGGGCGGTGAAGTCACGCCGGACCAGATCCGGGATCCCGGCGGATTCGTCGCCCTGGGTCAGGCACACCCGCTTGGGGCGCGGTTGGCACGGCTCCAGGCCCATGCGGCGCATGAGCAGCCGCACCAGTTCGGGGCCGGCCTGGACGCCCCAGCGCTGGAGTTGGGCGTGGATCCGCCGGTAACCGTAGGTCTCCTCCGAGTCGTCGAACGCTTTCCGGATGAGCAGTGTGAGGTATTCGCGGCGCTCGGCCGTCGCCGAGGCGGGCCGGTTCCTCCACTCGTACTGATCTTTGATTATGCGGTTGACGGAAACGGTGAGGGTTCCAAGCCGACCGACTCGATGAACCCCCGCAGCAGATCGGTGCGCTTGCGCACCAGACGCAGATGCGCGTTGATCACCTGCTCCAAATCCTCCAGACTCCGGAACAG
>NZ_JBJJBV010000438.1:0-3590 GCF_045446735.1 Nocardiopsis protaetiae | reverse complement strand
GTCCCGTCAGGGGCGGGCGCGCCGGGCGCCCGGGGACGGGACGGTACCTCGACCGTCCCGACCGGTCAGGCGCATTCCTTGCAGACCAGCTGCCCGGCCCGCTGCTCGGCGAGCTGGCTGCGGTGGTGCACCAGGAAGCAGCGCGAGCAGGTGAACTCGTCGGCCTGACGCGGCAGCACGCGAACGGCGAGCTCCTCGCCCGACAGGTCGGCACCGGGCAGTTCCATGCCCTCCGCGACCTCGTCGGGGTCGATGTCGATCGTGCCGGTGCCCTTGTCCACGCGCCGAGCCTGCAGCTCCTGAAGGCTGTCCTCGTTGATGTCCTCGTCAGTCTTGCGCGGGCTGTCGTAGTCGGTGGCCATCTCTGCTAACTCCATCCCCCTCGTTCAGTGCCTCGTCGCGCGGGTAGTAACGCTTGAGAGACCTCGGTTGTGCCCGGTTCGGCCGATGAGTTTCCCGATTACCGGTGAACCGTGCCCCCTCCCGGGCCACCGCTCACAGGTCAGCAGCACTTTTTTCGGGACCGTGTCCGAAGGCGGCCAAGAAGAGTCGCCGCTTTCGACCCGGTTTCCCCTGGAGTACTACCCGGCATCGGGTGCCCCGTAGACCTGGAAAAGCCGTTTCGCCCACCCCGGACAAAGCGCGGATCACTCCCTCACCGCGGGCGAAAACCGAAGACATGCGCACGTCAGGAGGGATTCCCTCCGTGTCCACGCCCGAGGCAGCATACCCACCCGAGGTCGGCGCACGTGACCCGGATGGGCGTGTCTTCGGACACGTATAGATACCACGAAGCGTGGCGTGACGCAGCTTGGGCCCTATTACTTCGCCCCAGGCGATATGTTCGGCGGGCCGAAAGGGCCCGGTTCAGCGCCGTTCGGGCGTCTCGCCTGATGGGACGGGAAGGCAGACCGTGATCACCAGTCCGCCACCGGAACGCGGCCATGCGGTGACCACGCCCTCGTGGGCGCGCACCACCGAACGGACGATGGACAGGCCCAGTCCGGCGCTGCGGCCCGACCCCACCCGGTCGCCCGAGCCGCGGCGGAACGGCTCGAAGAGGCCCTCGATCTCGTAGGCGGGGATCACCTTGCCGGAGTTCTCCACCTGCACGGCGGGCAGGCCCTCGTACAGGCCGCTGCGGACGGTGATCTCCCCGTCGGGGACGTTGTACTTGAGGGCGTTCTCCACCAGGTTGGCGACCAGCCGCTCCAGCAGGACCGGGTCGCCGACGACCACGGCCGGGCGCAGGTCCTTGCGCAGGCCCAGCTCGGACTCGGTGATGTCGGAGGCGAGCTGGCTGAGCACCGTGCCGGCCACCTCGCCCAGGTCGACGCGGGCGCGCACCTCCAGCTCGCGATCGCTCTTGGCGAGGAAGAGCAGGCCGTCGATGAGGCGTTCGTGGCGGGCGTTGGTCTCCAACAGGGTCCGGCCGACGGACTTCAGGTCCGAGGAGACGTCCGGGGCGCTGAGCGCCACCTCCAGCAGGGTGCGGTTGATCGCCAGGGGCGTGCGGAGCTCGTGGGAGGCGTTGGCGACGAACCGGCGCTGGCCGTCGAAGGCGCGGTCCAGGCGTTCGAGCATGCCGTCGAAGGTGTCGGCCAGCTCGCGGATCTCGTCGTCGGGCCCGGACAGGGCGATGCGTTCGTGCAGGTCGCGCTCGGACAGCCGGCGCGCGATGCGGGTGATCTTCTGGAGCGGGGACAGGGCCCGGCCCGCCACCGCGTACCCCAGGGCCACCGCGAGCAACCCCACCAGGAACAGCGCCAGCAGCGAGAACCGGGTGACGTGGGTGAGGACCTCCTCGATGAGGTACCCGTGCGCCGCCAGCTCCGCGGCGCTGTCCTCGCTGAGCAGGGCGTTGAGCAGCACCGCCACGATCAGGTAGTTGACCAGGACCAGCACCGAGCCCGCGGCGAAGAACAGCATCCCGTAGATCAGGGTGAGCCGGGCGCGCAGGCTGAGGTTGTCGGCGAACCGGTGGACCCGCTCGGAGGCGGCCGACCGCTCGGGCCCCGGACGGGCCGGGTCGGCGGCGCCCAGGCGGCGCCAGGTGCCGGTGTCCCCCGGGCGGGTGGGCTCCACCCCGGCACCGGCGGCCGCGGGCCGCGGCCGCCCGGAGGGCTGCTCGGCACCCGGGCCGGGCGGTCTCACAGCCGGTACCCCGCGCCGGGGACGGTCTGGATGACCGGTGGTGCGCCGAGCTTCTTGCGCAGGGTCATGACGGTGACCCGCACGACGTTGGTGAAGGGGTCGGCGTTCTCGTCCCAGGCCTTCTCCAGCAGGCCCTCGGCGCTGACCACGGTGCCCTGGGCGCGCATGAGGACCTGGAGCACCGCGAACTCCTTGGGCGTCAGGGCGATCTCGCGGCCCTCGCGGTGGACCCGGTGGTTGGCCGGGTCCAGGGTGATGCCGTGCCGCTCCAGGACGGGGGGCAGCGGCGGGGTGGAGCGCCGGGCCAGCGCCTGCACGCGGGCCACCAGCTCCGGGAAGTGGAAGGGCTTGGCCAGGTAGTCGTCGGCGCCCAGGCGCAGGCCCTCGACCTTGGCCTGGACGGTGTCGGAGGCGGTGAGCATCAGGATGCGCCCGTTGTAGCTCTCGCCGACCAGGGTGCGGGCGACGTCGTCGCCGTGGGTGCCGGGCAGGTCGCGGTCCAGGACGACCACGTCGTAGTCGTTGACCGCGGCGTGCTCCAGGGCGGTGTCGCCGTCATAGACCACGTCGACGGCCATGGCCTCGCGGCGCAGTCCCACCGCGACGGCATCGGCCAGGACACGCTCGTCTTCGACCACGAGTACACGCACGTCTAGTCCTCTTCGGTACCTGGGAAAAAAGGGGCCGCTGCCGGCGCATCCCCCAACACACCGGCAGCGGCGTTCTCGGTCCCGGCCGCGTCAACCGTTCTTTCACGGCGGGGGTAAGGAGACGGTAAACCCGCCGCGCCGTCGGCGCGAACCGGACCTCGTCCTCACCCCGCGCCGGAACGGGCGCTGGGCCGGGAGTCTCACGACCCCCTTTGTGCGCGGGGCGTCGCCGTCGGCGAATCCCCCAACCGCCGACGGCGACGTAACCCCGCACATCTCGAATCTGACACATCAAGAATAAGAAACAAGTAAGCACCGGGCTTTACCCGGAAATGTGTGATGGGACACGTCCCGCGAACGCGCGGATACACGGCCCGCGCCCCTTCCGCGGCCGCCGCCGGGCGAGCGGCGCGACGCCCGCCCACGGCGGCTTTTCCATCCTACGGAAGGCGGCCGCGATCGGGGGGCCGATCACGGAAACATCACGCACCGGGGCCGGTGGTTTGACCTGGATCACAGTGCGGTAGACGTAAAAGGCACGCGCGGACCCCGAGCCGAAGGCCGGACCGCGACGTGCTCGCATGTCACAGGGACGTGACCACACCGCATTGCGCACGCACGGCAACGTGCGCGACACCGACTGCGACCGGAGCACGGGAGTCCTCCGGTCCTACCCCTGGAAGAGGTGCAATGGGCGAGTTCTTCGCGGAGATCAAGGTCCGTATCAGCGAGACCCGCGGTGCGCTCCAGTCGGCGCAGGCCGCCGGCGACGAGTTCCTCGTCGAC
>NZ_JBJJBV010000437.1:0-3605 GCF_045446735.1 Nocardiopsis protaetiae | reverse complement strand
ACGTCGCCGACGGCTTCGGCGGGCAGAACCTCGACGAGCACCTCATCCCGGGCCGCGGCCGCCAGCCGGTCGCCGAGGTCCTGGAGCACCTGGCCGCCGGCGGCTTCGAGGGGCAGCTGGTGCTGGAGGTGAGCACCCGCAAGGCGCCCGACCGCCAGGCCCGGATGCGGGAGCTGGCCGAGGCGCTGGCCTTCACCCGGCTGCACTTCGCCCGGCCCGCCGAACCCGCGGGGGCGTCCCGTCCGCGCGACCGGCGCGAGCGGATCGCCCTGCTGCGCCGCCGCCCGCCCGCCCCGCCGCGGCTGTTCGAGGTGGACTCCACCGGCACGGTCGACGACACCGGCGAGGAACGCTGACGGCCCCGGGTTCCACGGTGTGAGACGCGGTGTCCGACCCGGTTCCCCGGGGCGGCCAGGGCGTGTTCCGGGGTGCTGTTCGTCGCGAGCAGGAGGGCTGCGCCGTAGGCGTCCGTTGAGGGTGGTGGCGGGCGACGGGCGGGAGTGCCAGGGCGCCGCGCAGCAGGGCAAGCATCCCCGGAACATGCCCTAGCGTGGAGGGGGACCGCAGAGAGGACCCTTTTCATGATCGCGATCATCGGTGCCGGGAAGATGGGCGAGGCGCTGCTCGCCGGGATGCTGGCCAAGGGCCACGCACCGGAGGACGTCCTCGTGACCGAGCCGCGGGCGGAGCACGCCGCGGAGCTGCGCGCACGCTACGGCGTGGAGGTCGTGCCCGCCGCGGAGGCCGCCAAGCGCGCCGACACGCTGCTGCTCGCCCTCAAGCCGCAGGACATGGTCGCCCTCCTGGACGACATCACCCCGCACCTGAGCCCCGAGCGGCTCGTCATCTCCGTCGCCGCCGGGCTGACCACCGCCGTGCTGGAGGGCCACCTGCCCCCGGGCACCCCGGTGGTGCGGGCCATGCCCAACACCCCCGCCCTCATGGGGCAGGGGATGACCGCGGTGGCGGGCGGCGCCCACACCGCGCCCGAGCACCTGGACCGCGCCGAGTCGCTGCTGGGCACCGTGGGCGAGGTGATCCGGGTCGGCGAGCAGCACATGGACACCGTCACCGCGATCTCCGGCAGCGGGCCCGCCTACTTCTACTTCATCGCCGAGACGATGATCGAGGCCGGGGTGGCGATGGGCATGCCGCGCGCCACCGCCCAGAAGCTGGTGGGGCAGACCATCACCGGTGCGGCCGCCATGCTCAACGGCTCGGGGGAGCACCCGGTGGTGCTGCGCGAGGCGGTCACCTCGCCGGGCGGCACCACCGCGGCAGCGCTGCGCGAGCTGGAGCGGCACGGGGTGCGCACCGCGTTCACGGACGCGATCGAGGCGGCCCGGGACCGCAGCAGCGCGCTCTCGGGGAGCTGACCGCGGTTGCCGGGGAGCCCGGCCGAGGGGGCGCGGCTCCGAGGGGCTGAGACGCGCTCGGGAGGTGGACGGTTCCGCCCTGACGTGGCCGAAAACGGTCGGACTGCACGAAGGGGTCGTCCGGGTACATAGGTAGTGTTCAGAGGGAGGGCGGGAACGCCCTCGACAGGCCCTGCCGTCTCCCAGGAGGTGGGGCCGCCTCCCCCGTTCACCCGACCCAGGGCCGTACCTCATGAGTCTTCCCCCTTCCTCCCCAGACCCGTCCCAGCCGCCCGGCGGCCCGGTGCCCCCGCACGGGGGCCCACCACCGGCAGGCGGCCCGCCCCCGGCGGGCGACCAGGGACCGCCACCCGCCGGGGGCGCCCCGGCCGGCCCGCCGACCGGCGGCAACACCCCCTACGGCGGAACGCCCGCGGGCGGTGTCCCCGGCGGTACCCCGAGCGGCGGCAACCCTCCCTACGCGGGCACCCCCGCGGGCGGTGTCCCGGCAGGCCCGCCGACCGGCGGCAACCCGCCCTACGGCGGGACCCCCGCCGGCGGCATGTACTCCGGCGGCGTTCCGGGCGGCCCCACCGGCCCCGGCGCTCCCATGGGGCCCGGTGCCCCCATGGGCCCCGGCGGCCCGACCGGCCCCGGCGCCCCGATGGGCCCGGGCGGACCGCTCGGTCCCCCCGGCGGTCCCGGCGGCCCCTTCGGCCCGCCCCCGCCGCCTCCCCGTCCCCAGCGCCTTGGCCTGTTCTCCTCGCCCACCGCGCTGCACACCGCGGCCCTCAACGCCACCGGCGTGGGCGCGGGCTACCTCCGCATCAGGCAGTGGCCGTTCTTCGCCGCGGCCCTCATCGTCACCCTGGGCCTGCTGGTCACCGCGGCCGTCCTGGGCGCCGCCGACAACCTGCTGCTGTGGACCCCGATCTTCCTGGTCTGGTTCCTCGCCGCGGCCCTGCACGGCCTCTTCGCCGGCCGCGCCCACGACGAGCGGACCCTCGCCCAGGGCGGCACCCCGCCCCGCGGCGCCCTGCCCTACCTGACGGCCGGCGGCCTGGCCGTCGCCCTGGTCGTCTCCCTCACCGCCGTGTGGCAGCTCGGCGAGTGGCGGCTGCGCGTCGCCGACGCCTCCCACGCCCGCGGCGACTGCGGCAACTCCGAGGCGATCTCCGAGTACGAGGCCGTCGAGGACTTCTTCCAGCTGTCCTTCTCCTCCTCGCTGATGGACCGCGCCCGCGCCGGGATCGCCGCCTGCCGCCTGCTGGAGCGGGCCCAGGACGACGTCGCCGCCGAGGACTACGAGCAGGCGCTGGACTCCTACGCGACCTACTTCGAGCACCCCGCGGCCCGCTGGCAGGACACCGACGGCGAGGTCGCCGACATCCACTTCTCGTACGCGACCGACCTGCTGGAGAACGCCGACGCCGCGTTCTCGGGCGAGGTCACCGCCGAGTACTCCGACGACGTCCTGCGGGCCCACGAGATCTACGCGATCATCCCGGTGGACTACGAGGGCACCTCCGCCGCGGGCCAGGTGCCCCAGGCCATGGCCGACCTGTACGAGACGGGTACGAACCGTCTCGGCTCGGAGTGGTGTGTGGGCCTCGACCAGATCGACATGCTGAGCGACCTCGACTGGAGCGCGGCCCCCGAGATCCCCGACCGGATCGCGGAGGAGCGCCCCGAGGCCGCCCTGGAGTGCGGCTGGGAGTCCGTCGACGCGCAGCAGTTCGACCAGGCCGACGAGATGGTCACGATCCTGGAGACCGAGTACGCCGACTACGAGGCGGACGACGTGAAGAAGATGGTCACCCACATCGGTGCCGGGCGCATCGAGCAGGAGATGGACCTGCTGACCGTCATCGGGGACAGCGACCTGGACGCCTCGCCCACGGGCAGCTCCGGCAACGACAAGTTCGTCTTCGAGATCGTCAACCACTCTCCCAACGAGCTGCGCTTCCTCTACGTCGGACCGGACAAGGTCCACGGCGAGGTCACCGCGCCCCCGTGCGAGGACTGCGACACCTACGCGCCGGGCTCGCCGCCCTCCTACGACTCGTGCTTCAACGAGGGCGAGACCCTCAAGGTCGAGCTCAAGCCGGGCGAGTACCGCATCGTCATCGCCAACAGCGAATCGCTGTTCACCCGGCCCATGCACGGGACGGTGAAGCTGAGCGGCGGGGACCTGTCCGAAAGCTGCTACTACGTCACCACGGGCCAGTAGCGCCCACCGATGAGCCGGGC
>NZ_JBJJBV010000436.1:0-3596 GCF_045446735.1 Nocardiopsis protaetiae | reverse complement strand
GGCCGGCCGGGCCGGACGGCGGCCCCGACACCCCGCAGTGGCTGCTGGCCGAACTCGGCGACGGCCGCATCACCGGCGTCTGCCCCCGGGACCGCTGGCACCGCTCGGACGGGCCCGCCACCGCCGACCTGTCGGCGCCGCCGCCGACCGCGCCGGCCGACCGGGTCCGCGTTCTGGAGGTCCTGGTGTTCGCCGCCCACGCCCAGATCCGGATCGGCGAGGGCGGCCGGTCCGGGTGGATCAGCGCCGACGCGCCCGGGGAGCTCCCCACGTGGCTGCGCCCGCGCGACCGCTCCTTCCTGCTCCAGGGCTGGACCGGACCCGAACACGGCCGCTCCCCGGGGCCGGGCGTGCCGCTGACGGTCACCGCGGAACCCTCCGGGGCGCGGGCCGTGCTGCCGGTCGTGTGGACCGACTTCTCCGCCCGGGTGCGCCGCGCCCGCGGGGGCCGCGCCGTCGCCGAGGGGTCCGGGAGCTGGCTGACCGTGCGCGAATACTGGGCCCAGGACCCCGAGACCGGCACCGTGGGGGTGGCCTTCCACCGGCTGACCGGCCTGACCACCGGGCCCAAGCCCACCGGCCCGGTGTTCGACCCGGGCACCGGCGACGAACCCGCCGGGGGGAGACCGTGGTGAACCCCCGCGACGTGGCCTCGCGCCTGGGCGGCGCCGACCGCCCCCGCCCCGCCGGCAAGGACGCCCCGACACGCGCCACCGCGCCCTACGGCGCGGTCCGCATGGCCGCCGAGCCCATGCCCGCCGCCGACCTGCACGGCGGACACGACACCGGCGACCTGCTGCGCAGCCACGACCGCACGGTCCGCGGCACCCACTCGGGGTGGATCGACCTGACCCTGACGACCCTCACCCCCACCTTCGTGGGCCGCACCCCCGACCGGGGCGGGGTGAGCCGCTCCCTGCGGCTGCCGCACGGGGAGAACCCGCTGCCGGTACTGCCCGGATCGGGGCTGCGCGGCCTGGTCCGCAACACCCTGCGCATGCTCACCAGCGGGGAGACCGGCCCGGTCAACACACCGATGCTGTTCTTCCGGGCGCCGGTGCGCATCGACCCGGCCTCCACCGACAGCACGCTCTCGCCCCGCACCCGCTCGGTCATGGCACTGCGCCACTCCCAGTACCGCAGGCGGCGGGCGGGCCTGCGCACCCGGCAGGGGTTCCTGTTCCACGAACGCGCCCGCGACCGCTGGTACATCGTCGAGGTCCCGGCCGCGCGGCCCGGCGGCGACCGCGGCCAGGCGCTCAAGGTGCCCTTCGCGGTGCTGCGGGAGAGCCTCAAACGGTGGGACTTCGGGGTGGACGACCTCCCCGACACCCCCCGGGGCACCGCGTACGTGCCCACCGCCCACGAACAGCACGGCCGGTTGCAGTACCGCTGGGTGTACGCCGTCCACCTGCCCGGGGAGCGGCGCGTATCCGCGGTCGCCCCCACCGAGCAGGAGGCCCGCGCCCACCTGGCCGACCACCGGCTCGACGCCCGCGACCTGGGCCGGGGCGGGGTCGTCGCGGCCCTGGTGGTGCTCACCGGCGCGGCCGCGGGCGAGCGCCGCAACGCCTACCTGTTCCCCCGGCCGCCGGACCTGCGCACCGGGCGGCTGCGCGTCCCCGACGCCCTGGTGGAGATGTTCGAGTCGGCCGAGCAGATCACCGGGTACCAGCGGGCCGCGTTCCCCGACGGGCTCGGCACCGGGGAGGGCGACCCCGAGCGCGAACGGATCGGCGGGGCCGGGGGCGGCGGGCTGCCCCGCCGCGGCATGGAACCGGTCTGGTTCGACGTGGACGCGCAGGGGTCGGTGGTGTCCTTCGGGCGCTCGGGCGGCTACCGGATCGCGGTCAGCGACGACGACCCCGTCCGCCGGGCGGTGCCGGAGGCGCTGCTCAGCCCCCAGCACGGCGACACCGACCGGGCCGACCGGGCGGGGCGGCCGGTGGACGTGGGCCGCGCCCTGTTCGGGGACGTGGACACCTTCGCGGGCGAGTCGCCCGCCTCCAAGGGGCGGGTGTTCTTCGGCAACGCGGTGTGCACCGACCCCGACCCCGACTACCCCGACGGGGCGGCGCTGCGGGTGCGGCTGCTCTCCCCCCAGCGCGGCTGCTTCGCCAACTACCTGCTCCAGGGCCCCGACGCGGCCGAGGGGGGCCGGGCCGACATCATCACGTGGGCGCACGAGGGGCGGGTGCGGCTCAACGGCTACAAGGCCTACCTGCACCGGCACCGCGCCGACCTGGGCACACCGGTGCGCTACGACGACGCGGCCCGGGACGACCCGGGCCTGGAGGTGCTGGCGGCCGGGGGCGACCACGAGCCGCCCCGGGACACCCAGCGCGACGTGATCCCGCTCCGCGACGGCCTGGTGTTCCGGTCGCGGATCACCTTCACCAACCTCACCGACGGGGAGTTGGGCGCCCTGCTGCGGGCCCTGCTGCTGGACAACCCCGAGGACGGGGGAGACCCGGCCGACCCGGAGTACGCGCACAAGATCGGCATGGGCAAGTCGCTGGGCATGGGCAGCGTCCACCTGCGGCCGGAGCTGTACCTGGTCGACCGGCGGGCCCGGGCGCTGTCCGCGGACCCGGCGGCCGGGGTGGAACGCGCCGACGCCGCCCGGGTGCGGGGGCTGCTGGACGCCTTCGACGGCGCGCTGACGGCGCGCCGGATCTCCGGGAGCGGTGACCCGTCCCGGTGGCGGGAGGTGGACCAGGCCGTGGACGTGCTGCTGGCCGCCCGCTGGCGGCACCGGCTGCCCTGGGAGGACACGGCGGTCATGCCGCTGCGCGCGTTCGCCGAGTACCCGGTCCTGCCCCCGCTGGTCGACCGCTACGCGGCGGCCGGCCTGCTCACCCGGTGATGACCTCGGTCAGCGCGTCGATGAGGTCGGCACGCCGGTCCGGGTCGTCCTGGGCGTCCGCCCAGCGGGCGGGCACGCCCCGCCCCTCCTCCAGGATCGCGCACAGCAGGGTGTCCAGGGTGCCCTGGGGGTCGGCCTCCAGAGCGGCCCGCCGCTCCTGCGCACGGGCGGACAGCTCCAGGGCGGTCCGCTCCAGCCACATCTTCTCCTCCTCGCTGAGCACCTCGCGGCGCTCGGGGTCGACCCCGGCCGGGACCGTCGGGGTGTCCGGCACGGGGGCGTAGGGGGCGCTGCGGGCCCGGCCGCGGGCCTGCTGCACCAGGGCGAAGTGGGTGGGCATGTCCACCGCCATGCGCCCCAGGACCCCGGTGAGCCGGCGGGCGACGTCCTCGCCGCTCAGGGCCGGCAGCAGGCGGCGCAGCATGAGGCGGCGCCGCTGGTCGGGGGTGCGCCCGGGGTCGGCGTCGCGGCCGGCGGCCAGCTCGGCGAGCTTGCGCAGCAGGTAGTCGCCGGTGGCGGTGGAGACCATCGGGGCCTCCTTGGGCCCGCCCAGGCCGCGGCCGTGCAGGTCGGCGACGGGCACCGCGCTGCCGTCCTCGGTGAAGGAGACGGTCTCGCCGGGGGAGATGTCCTCGGGCAGGTCGGCGGCGGGGTTGCCCCACCCGGCGGTGAGCACGAGCATGGCCAGCGCCTCCTGCTCGACCACGTCGGTGGCCACGCGCGCCACGTC
>NZ_JBJJBV010000435.1:0-7264 GCF_045446735.1 Nocardiopsis protaetiae | reverse complement strand
GTTCGAACAGACGTGGCCGCATCAGGTGCCGCAGCCGTCGCTGGACGCGCTTGCGCACCACGGCCCCGCCGACCGCCTTGCTCACGATGAATCCGACGCGCGGGGGGTGTTCCCCTACCGGGAACGCTTCCGCTCCGGCGGTGGTTCCCCGGGCAGCGGGCGGTGGGAGGTAGACCACGGCGAGGTCGTCGCGGGACGCGCGGCGCCCGGAGCGCATGGCTGAGCCGAACTCGGTGCTGTGGCGCATCCGGTTCTTCGGCGACAACATCGGGGCCCTCCCCCATGACAAAGGGACCGGCCGGCGCAAGGCCGGACGGTCCCGAAGAACGTGGGGCTGTGCGTGGCCTAGTGGCTCACGGTCAGCGCGGCGCGTCCCTTGCGGCGACGCGAGGCGATGATGGCGCGACCGGCGCGCGTACGCATGCGCAGCCGGAAGCCGTGGACCTTCGCGCGACGCCGGTTGTTCGGCTGGTACGTACGCTTGCTCACTACTGGCTCCAGGGGCGTGTCAGGAAAGTACTACGACAGGACCCCCAGGATATGCGGGGTCGCAGAGTGCCATGGCCGCGTGCACGCCGTCATCGGGACAGGCGTGGGCAGAATCGTCGGCATAAGCATAAAGAAGATACGACCTGGTCCGGGCGCGGTCAAATCAGGCACGGCGCGGGGGGTGTGACGTCTGCTTCCGCACCCGGGCGGGGATGTGCCCGGGCGAGGGGGTGCCCGGGCGGGGGACGGGGCGTGGGGAGGAGGGGTGAGGACAGGTGGGGACAAGTCGACAGGGCGACCTGTGGACAGATCGTCGTCCACAGGCGTGTGAGACTTCCACAACCCCCCACCCCTGTGGATAACCTCAGCCTGTGGATAACTCTCCCCTCGGCCGGTGTCGGCGCCCTGACAGCCCGGACGAAACCGTCTTACACACAGCCTGACCTGCATATTGTGGATAACTCTGCGCGGAGCCCACAGATCTGCCATCCTGTGGATAACCCTGTGGACAACCTGTGGACAACCGACGCAAGCTGTGGATACCGAGGGGTAGTCAAAGCCTTGCCGGTCGGGCGGCCGCCGGAGTTTTCCACAGGCCCGTGCCGACCTTCACACCGGACATTCCGCCCACCCTGCCCCGGCAGTACCACCGGGGGAGGACAATGGAGAGCCGCCCCGCACCGCCTCCGATCCGGCGCGGGCGCACCCGAACTCCCCGTCCCCTCCCCCACCCGCACGAACAGACCGCACCGAAGGGACAGCAACATGGCAGGTCGCCTTGGCTGACGCACAGGTCAACCTCGCAGCGGTGTGGTCCAGCGTGCTGGACGGGATCGACAACGACTCCCTGCCGCCGCACCAGCGCGCCTGGCTGCCCCAGACCCGGCCCCTGGGCCTGATCGAGGACACGGCGCTGATCGCGGCGCCCAACGAGTTCACCAAAAAGGTGCTGGAGAGCCGCCTCTACCCCACCATCAGCAAGGCGCTCTCCGCCCATCTGGGGCGGGACATCCGGGTCGCGGTGACGGTCGACCCCACCGCGGTGCCCACTCCCCCGCCGCCGCCCGCGGCGGCGTCCCTGTACGCTCCGCCCTCCCCGCACGACATGCCCTCCCCGCACGACGTCAACGAACCGCCCGACACCCACCCCGGGTCCCCGGCGCAGCACGGCGGTGCACCCGGCCTGTTCGACCAGGGCGCCCTGCCCGAGCCCCCGCGGGAACCGCGCGGCGGCCACCACCGCCCCACCGCGCCCGAACGCGCCTACGGGCGGCACGCCGCCCTGCCGCCCGAGGCCGACCTGCTCGGCTCGGGCCCAGACGCCTACACGCACCCGGGCGCCCCCGGGCGGTCCGACGACGCCGCGCACCCGCAGGGCGACTCCTTCACCCAGGAGGAGCTCCAGTACGGCGAGCCCGCGTCCTGGTCGGCCTCGGCCGCCCCCGCCCGGCCGCAGGCCCGCCCGGCCACCCCACCGCTGTGGGAGCAGCCCGTCCACTCCTCCTCCGGCCCGGCCGCCCCGGAGGAGTCCGCCTGGGGACAGGCCGCTTGGACCGGCGAGGAGTCCGGGTGGTCCGGCGAGGAGTCCGGCTGGGAGCGGCCCAACCGCTGGGAGACCCCCGAGTCGGCGGCGCCCGCCGCGCCCCCGGCCGCGCACCCGGCTGTGCCCCCCGCCGCGGAGGAGCCGGAACCGGCGCCCGACCTGCCGCCGCCCCCCGAGGCCGAGGCCGGCACCGACCTGCCCGAGCCGCCGGACTCCCCGGCCCCGAGCGCCACAACGGCCCCGGGGGCCTCGGGGGCCTCGGTGAGCCCGACGCCCCCGGTGGCCCCGACGGCACAGCGGTCGCCCGCCAAGCCCGCCCCCTCCGCACCTCCCGGGCGCTCGCCCGAGGTGCCGCCGGGCGAGCACGCGCGCCTCAACCCCAAGTACACCTTCGACACCTTCGTCATCGGCTCCAGCAACCGGTTCGCCCACGCGGCGTCGGTGGCCGCCGCCGAGGCGCCCGCCAAGGCCTACAACCCGCTGTTCATCCACGGCGGCTCCGGCCTGGGCAAGACCCACCTGCTGCACGCCATCGGGCACTACACGCACCGGCTCTACGAGGGCTCCCGGGTGCGGTACGTCAGCTCCGAGGAGTTCACCAACGAGTTCATCAACTCGATCCGCGACGGCAAGGCCGACGGCTTCCGGCGCCGGTACCGGGACATCGACGTGCTCCTGGTGGACGACATCCAGTTCCTGGAGAACAAGGAGCAGACGCAGGAGGAGTTCTTCCACACCTTCAACACGCTCCACAACTCCGACAAGCAGATCGTCATCTCCAGCGACCGGCCGCCCAAGCAGCTGACCACGCTGGAGGACCGGATGCGCAGCCGGTTCGAGTGGGGCCTGCTCACCGACGTCCAGCCGCCGGAGCTGGAGACGCGCATCGCGATCCTGCGCAAGAAGGCGGTGCAGGAGGGCCTGGCCGCCCCGCCGGAGGTGCTGGAGTTCATCGCCAGCAAGATCTCCACCAACATCCGGGAGCTGGAGGGCGCGCTGATCCGGGTGACCGCGTTCGCCAGCCTCAACCGGCAGTCGGTGGACCTGGACCTCACCAGCCAGGTGCTGCGCGACCTGGTGCCCGGGGCCGACGTGCCCGAGGTGACGGCGGGCGCCATCATGTCCCAGACCGCCGCCTACTTCGGCCTGACGGTGGAGGACCTGTGCGGGACCTCTCGGTCCCGGGTGCTGGTGACGGCCCGGCAGATCGCCATGTACCTGTGCCGTGAGCTGACGGACCTGTCCCTGCCCAAGATCGGCCAGCAGTTCGGGCGCGACCACACCACGGTCATGCACGCTGATCGTAAGGTGCGCGCGCTGATGGCCGAACGCCGCTCCATCTACAACCAGGTCCATGAGCTCACGAGCAGGATCAAGGACCAGCCCTCCTTGACCTGAACTGGGGTGGGGTGGGTTGGGATGGGTCGACCTGGGTTGGGATGGGGCGACCTGGTTTGGGGTGGGTTGGGATGGGGCGACCTGGTTTGGGCTGGGTTGGGATGCGCTGACCTGGGCTGGGTTGGGATGGGTTGGCCAGGTCTGACCCCGGTCCCTCGCCCGAAGGGGCGATGTGTCGGCTCGTCTGCTTGTGGACGTGTCGACACATCGCCCCTTCGCTGTTCCCCGCTGTTGGAATGACGGCGGGGACCGCGTCGCCGTCCTTGCACAAGGCCCCGAACTGCTGTCCCCGCACAAGGCCCCGCGCCGACTGCCGCCGCTGCGACCTCTCTCTCCACAGGGCTGTGGAAGGCGGGTGAGGACCGCGCCGCCGTCCCCGCACACGGTCCTGAAACGCCGCGCCCCTCCTGTGCCGTCCCACCCACAGGGTTGTGGAGGGGAGAGCCAGGGCTGTGGAGGGGAGGAGGGGAGGGGCGCCCGCCGTTCGTACACGCCGTATGTCGCATGTCGCATGTCGCATGTCGTATGCCGCCCCTGGACCGTCGCCCACCCGCAGCCCCGGGGAAGAGGGCGGGGGCGTACCGCCGCTGGCCCCGCAGGGCCCCGAGGCGGCGTGCCGCCGCCGGTACTGGCGGGAGTGTGGGTGCGGGTCACCCCCTGGGGCCGGGGAGGGCGATCGGGGCCGGGGTTTCACTCTCTGGGGCGCAGGTCGTGGTTCTTCCTCCGGACACCCCCTGTGTCTGGGGAGGGCACTGACAGGCGGGGTTACTACGTCTGTGGTCGGGCTTTCAAGCGAGGTCTGTGCAACAGCCTGTTTCCAGTCGGAGCGTCTTTCCGTGGACCTGTGTGGTCGGGGGTGTGCGCTGTGCCCCGACCCGTCCCCTGGAAAAGCAACACCCCCACCGCTCGGGGCGTGAGTCGAACGCGTACGTCTTTGTGGTCTGCCGGGCGTCGTACCGTGGGGACGGCTCCGCGCCCAGCCCGGGTCTGTACGTTCCCAAGGGGTGACCCGTGGAGACCAACGCGACCGAGACCGGCCCCCTACACCGCCCTCCGCAGATGGCGGGCCATTTGGAAACCTGCTCTTGCTGTCTCACCCCCTGGGGCCCGGGTCCAGTCCCGCTCTACCGACACCCCCTGGGGTCGGGGCGGGAGGCCTCGTGCGGCCGTCACCCCCTGCGGCGGGGGAGGCACAACGCACTCCGGCTATGGCTAAGGCCCCGGGCAGGTGACCGGGCTGGGGCTGAGACCCCCGGCAGGCGGGAAACCCCCCGGGGCCGGGGCCAGAAGCCTCCTACTACCGTCACCCCCTGCGACGGGGGCGGCCACGGATGTGGCTAAGGGCTCCGGGAAGGGGATGGGCTGGGGCTAAGGCCCCGGGGAAGGTGGGAAACCCCCCGGGGTCGGGCCAGAGGCCTCCTGCGGCCGTCACCCCCTGCGGCGGGGGAGGCACAACGCACTCCGGCTATGGCTAAGGCGCTGGGCAGGTGACCGGGCTGGGGTTGAGGCCCCGGGGAAGGTGGAAACCCCCTGCGGCAAGGACCCCAGTGGCGTGACCGGGCTGGGCTGAGGAGCCAGGTTGGGTGGGCCCTCCCGGGGTCGGGGCGGGGGAGGCCAGGGATGTGACCGGGCTCTGAGGGCTCCGGGACCCGCTGGGCTCGGGGGGACACGGATGGTCCGGTTCCTCCACAAGCCTGGGCGTACCTGTGCACAACGGGGTGCGGGGACGTTGTCCACAGGGAGTTATCCACAGGCTGGGGCTGTCCACAGGAGGTTATCCACAGGTTTATGCCCACCCTCACCCCGGTTCGGGAGGTCGGTGAGGTGTGGGGGCGGGTGTTGTTGTTCCTGCCCGGAAGTGCGGTGTCGTCCCGGTTTCCGGGCGCGGAGGGGGCTGTTGCCCTGCCCACACCTGCGGCGGAGGCCGATCTCGTCAACAAGCGTTGGCCTCTTTCCTGTGGACAACTCTGTGCACAGCCTCTTTGGGATGCTTCGCCGGGAATGCGCAGGGGGCCGAAAAATTTTTTTCGGCGAGCTCGGCCGAGTTATCCACAGGAGGGGGTCGAAATCTGTGGACAACCCTGTGGATAACCTGTGGACAACTGCGCCGAGGCTGTGGGTAACCCGGGGTCCCCTGTGGACAGGGTTGGGGGTCATCGGGTCACCGGATCACCGGCTGCTGTGGACAACCTGGGGAAAACCTGTGGACAAGCCTGTGGACGAACTGTGGAAAACTTGGGGACAACCAGATTCATCCACAGGACCCCGAAGTTGTCCACAGGGTTCTCCACAGGGCCTGTGGATAAAAATTCCGGTGTTGACCTGGTAAAACGAGGGTTATCCACAGTATCCACAGGCCCTACTACTACTGCGCACCTTCATTAGCCCAAGGGTGGCTTCGAAACGGCAACGCGGAAAATCTGTGGACAACTCGCCGTGACCGCCGAGACCGCCGGGGCGTCAGCGGCAGCCGGTGAATCCGGGTAACGTGGGATCTCGCCCCTGTCCTCCGCCGCCCGGCTCCGAGCGGTGACCCCTAGCAGGAGACCGCGGCCCCGTCATCCACAGCCTGTTGATGAGCGAGTCGGCCCGATCCCCACAGACATCAACGTTGAGGCCTTCGGCCGGGTGCGTCCCGTCCAGGGCGGAAAGTGAGTCGGCAAGTGAAGTTCCGGGTCGAACGCGACGTACTGGCCGAAGCGGTCGCCTGGACCGCGCGCACACTCCCGACGCGCCCCTCGGTCCCCGTCCTCGTCGGTGTCCTGCTGGAGGCCGGCGAGTTCGACGGCCGTCAGCAGCTGCGCCTGTCCGGTTTCGACTACGAGGTCTCCACGCAGGCCGTCGTCGACGTGGACGTCGAGGAGGCGGGCACGGTCCTGGTCACCGGCAAGCTCCTGGCCGAGATCACCCGCAACCTTCCCGCACAGCCTGTGGAGATCTCCACCGACGGTGCCAAGGTCGTGGTGACCGGCGGCAGCGCCAAGTTCACGCTCACCACCATGCCGGTGGAGGACTACCCCACGCTCCCGGAGATGCCCGGTGTGAGCGGGACCGTCGGCAGCGACGCCTTCGCCGCCGCGGTCGGCCAGGTGGCCGTCGCCGCCGGGCGCGACGACACCCTGCCGATGCTCACCGGTGTGCGCGTCGAGATCGAGGGCGAGACCATCACCCTGGCCTCCACCGACCGCTACCGCCTCGCCGTGCGCGAGCTCACCTGGAAGCCCGAGGACCCGGGCCTGTCCGCGGTCGCCCTGGTCCCGGCCAAGACGCTGCACGACACCGCCAAGTCGCTCACCTCCGGCGCCGAGGTCTCCATCGCGCTCTCGGGCAGCGACGCCGGCGAGGGCATGATCGGGTTCGAGGGCGGCGGCCGCCGCACCACCACCCGCCTGCTCGACGGCGAGTTCCCCAAGTACCGCGCCCTTCTGCCGGACACGTTCAACTCCGTGGCCGAGGTCTCCCGTTCGGAGTTCGTCGAGGCCGTCAAGCGCGTCTCCCTGGTCGCCGAGCGCAACACCCCGCTGCGCCTGTCCTTCACCCCGGGCCAGCTGGTCCTGGAGGCCGGGACCGGCGAGGAGGCCCAGGCGGTCGAGGTCCTGGAGGCCGAGCTGGAGGGCGACGACATCCAGATCGCCTTCAACTCCGGCTACCTGCTGGACGGCTTGGGCGCCATCGGTACCGACGTGGCCCGCCTGAACTTCACGACCTCCACCCGGCCGTCGATCCTCACCGGAAAGCCGGCCGCGGAGGGGGCCGAGCCCGAGTACCGCTACCTGATCATGCCGGTACGACAGCCGAACTGATCCCGGCTCCGCGGCCCGGCCGGCGGCGTCC
>NZ_JBJJBV010000434.1:0-3728 GCF_045446735.1 Nocardiopsis protaetiae | reverse complement strand
CGGACGTCAGCGCGCGGTCACCTTGACCGGGGTGTCGTCCAGCGAGTCGTTCCGGGTCTCGCGGGTCAGCAGCAGCGCGACCAGCGTGACCACGCTGACCAGCACCAGGTACCCGCCCACCCAGGCGATCCCGAAGGTGCCCGCCAGCCAGGTGGCGATGTAGGGGGCGAAGGACGCGCCCAGCAGCCCGGCCAGGTTGTAGGCGGCCGAGGCGCCCGTGTAGCGCACGTTGGTCGGGAACAGCTCGGGCAGCACCGCCGCCATCGGCCCGAAGGTCAGCCCCATCAGCGACAGCCCGATGATCAGGAAGGCCAGCACCCCCACGGTCCCCGCGCCCAGCAGCGGGCCCATGGCGAACCCGAACACGATGATCACCACGGTCACCGTCACCAGCACGGGCTTGCGCCCGAACCGGTCCGACAGCAGCCCGGCGATCGGGGTGAAGATCCCGAAGAACACCACGCCCACCAGCAGGAACACCAGGAATTGCGAGCGGTCGTAGCCCAGGCCGGTCTCCGGGTCCGTGCCGAAGCCCAGCGAGAAGACCGTCATCAGGTAGAAGAGCACGTACGTGGCGACCATGACCAGCGTGCCCAGGATCAGCGCGGCCCGGTTGTGGCGGAACACCTCGACGATGGGCGTGCGCACCTGCTCGCCCGCGGCCAGCACCTTGGCGAACGCGGGGGTCTCGTGCAGGCTCAGCCGCACCCACAGGCCGACCACGATGAGGACCGTCGACAGCAGGAACGGCACCCGCCAGCCCCACGCCAGGAACGTCTCCTCGCTCATGGCCTGGCTCAGGATCAGGAACACCCCGTTGGCGAGGAAGAATCCGATGGGCGCGCCCAGCTGCGGGAACGTCCCGTAGAAGCCGCGTTTGCCCGCGGGGGCGTTCTCGGTGGCCAGCAGGGCGGCGCCGCCCCACTCCCCGCCCAGTCCCAGCCCTTGGCCGAACCGGCACAGCGCCAGCAGCAGCGGGGCGATGACGCCGGCCTGGGCGTAGGTGGGCAGCAGGCCGATGCCGACGGTGGCGATGCCCATGGTGAGCAGGGACGCCACCAGGGTGGCCTTGCGGCCGACCCGGTCGCCGAAGTGGCCGAACACCCAGGAGCCGATGGGCCGGGCCACGAACGCGATGGCGAAGGTGGCCAGCGACTGCAGGCGGGCGGCCATCATGTCGCCCTCGGGGAAGAACAGCACGGGGAAGACCAGGACGGCTGCGGTCGCGTAGATGTAAAAATCGTAAAATTCGACGGATGTGCCGACAAGGCTCGCCGTGAGCACCTTGCGTCGCGGGTTGGTCGGCGGGTCCACCGGCGCGGGGTTGCCGCGTTCCGGTGCCGGGTGCTGTTCGGCGACGTCCGTCATGGGACTTCTTTCCAGGTCAGAGCGATGGTCTGCAAAGGGAGGATGACCGGATCGTAGACCCACTGGACATCATGTGGGACATCTGTCTCAAAATGTGGACATGCCGGGGGTGTGCGTCCGCCTTCCGAGACCCGAGCGTTCCACGGGACACCTTGCGCACCAGGGGATTCGGATCCTTTTGTGCGCTCGGCCACATTCGGGGATTCCGCATGCGGACATGTCACGTCCGGGCGGGGGCGTCCCGTCCATGGGGCAGACGGAACACTTCAGGGAGGCACCCCATGGCCCACGAAATCCTCGTCCTCGGCGCCGGATACGCCGGACTCTCCGCCGCCCGCCGCGCCGCGCACCACGCCCGCAGGAGCGGGGCGGGGCTGCGGGTCACCCTCGTCAACGCCACCGACACGTTCGTCGAACGGGTCCGCATGCACGAGGTCGCCTCCGGCCGCGACGTCGGCGTCCACCCCCTGTCCGACTCCCTGGACCCCTCCGTCGGCCTCGTCATCGGGCGGGTGGAGGCCGTGGACGCCGACGCGCGCGCCGTCGAGGTCCGCGTCGGGGACCGGGTCCGCACCCTGCGCTACGACACCCTCGTGTACGCCCTGGGCAGCGCCGCGGCGGTGAACGCGGTGCCCGGGGCCGCCGAGTACGCGGCCACCCTGGCCGGTCTGGAGGGCGCCCGCGAGGTGGCCCGCCGCATCACCGGGGAGCGCCCGCGCACCCTCACCGTCGTCGGCGGCGGCCTGACGGGCCTGGAGGCCGTCACCGAGATCGCCGAGGCCCACGCGGGCCTGGCCGTGCGGCTGGTGACCTCCGGCCCCGTGGCCGCCGGTGTCAGCGCCAAGGGCCGCGCCCACATCCTGAAGGTGCTGGAGCGCCTGGAGGTGTCCGTCCACGAGCACACGCGGGTCGCCGCCGTCGAGGCCGACCACGTCAAGCTGGAGGACGGGGACCTGCTGGAGAGCGACCTCACCGTGTGGAACGCCGGGTTCAGCGTCTCCCCGCTGGCCGCCGACGCCGGGCTGACCGTGGACGGCGCCGGGCGCGTCCTGGTCGACGGCACCCTGCGGTCGGTCTCCCACCCGAACGTGTACGTGGTGGGCGACGCCGCCCGCACCGACGGTGTGGACGGCGCGGAGCTGCGCATGTCCTGCGCGATGGGCCTGCCCATGGGCACCGCGGCCGCCGACTCCATCGCGGCCCGGCTGGCCGGGCGCGAGCCGGACGCCACCCCGTTCGCTTACTTGAACCAGTGCGTCAGCCTGGGTCGGCGCGACGGTCTCATCCAGTTCGTGCGCGCGGACGACTCCCCGGGCCGGGCCGTCCTGACCGGCCGCCTGGCCGCCCGGTACAAGGAGATGATCGTGGCGTCCGCCTACGGCGGGCTCACCGGGTCCGGGCAGGCCCAGGCCACGGGGTACGTGTGGCTGGTGCGCGGGCTGGCCCGCCGGTTCGCGCGCCGGGCCGCCGCCTGAGCGGCACAGGCCGGGCGGCGGGGCCCGAGGTGGTTCCGGGCGGCGGGGACCGCGGCGGGGCTCAGTCGCCCGCGGCCCCGGCCGGCCCCGCGGTGCCCTGGCCGCCCTTGCGGCGCCGGGGCACCACGCCGGTGGGGACGACGCGGGTGCTGTTGCCCCTGGACCGTTTGACGAGCTCCCCGTTGGCGCGGTCGCTGCGCTCCACCCACTCCCGGGCGGCGGCCTCGTCGCGGCCGCCCGCCAGCTGGCGGCGCAGCAGGCGCTCCTCGCGCAGCGCGTCGTCGGCCTCCACGTACCAGAGCTCGGCGAACAGCGGGCGCAGGGTCGCCCAGGGCTCGGCGTCCCAGGCCAGGTAGTTGCCCTCGGTGACGACGAGCCGGGTGCCGGGTTCGATCACGTGGCGGGCGGCGACGGGCTCGTGCAGCCGCCGGTCGTAGTCGGGCACGTAGACGGGGTGGTCGGTCTCGGCCAGCAGCCGCCGCACCAGGGCGGCGTAGCCGTGTGCGTCGAAGGTGTCGGGGGCGCCCTTGCGGTCCAGCCGCCCCAACCGCTCCAGCTGGGCGTTGGACAGGTGGAACCCGTCCATGGGCAGGTAGCCGGCGGTGCCCGGGCCGGTCCGGGCGTCGATCTCGGCGACCAGCCGCCGGGCGAGGGTGGACTTGCCCGCGCCGGGGGCGCCGGTCAGGCCGAGCAGGGCGCGGCCCCGGTCGGGGAGCAGGGCCAGGGCGTCGTCGACGAGGGCGGCGAGGGCTTCGGGCATGGGGGAGAGCCTATGCCCTCGCGGTGCCCCCGCGCCCGAGTCCGTGCCTCTGCACGCCCTCGCTCCCACGACCGTGCGCGCACCCGTCCCCGGGCCCGGGACCCGGCCCGTGAACGCGGAGCGGG
>NZ_JBJJBV010000433.1:0-3701 GCF_045446735.1 Nocardiopsis protaetiae | reverse complement strand
GAGCCATGCCCAACCCAGGAGAACAACGGCTGATCGTCCTGTCCGGACCCTCGGGTGTGGGCAAGAGCACGGTCGTGGCCGAGCTGCGCCGGGCCCACCCCGACGTCTGGCTCTCCGTGTCGGCGACCACGCGCGAGCCCCGGCCCGGCGAGGTCGACGGCGTCCAGTACCGCTTCGTCGACGACGCCGAGTTCGACCGCCTCATCGCCGACGGGGAGCTCCTGGAGTGGGCGAAGTTCGCCGGCAACCGCTACGGCACCCCGCGCGGCCCCGTCGAGGAGCGCCTGTCCGCCGGGCTGCCGGTCCTGCTGGAGATCGAACTCCAGGGCGCCCGCCAGATCCGCGAGACCATGCCCGAGGCCCTGCACGTCTTCCTGGCCCCGCCCTCCTGGGAGGAGCTGGTGCGCCGCCTCACCGGGCGCGGCACCGAGTCCGAGGAGGTCATCCAGCGCCGGCTGGAGGCCGCCAAGGTCGAACTCGCCGCCGAGAAGGAGTTCGACACCACACTCGTCAACACGTCCGTCCGGGACGTGTGCGCCGAACTGCTAGCGTTGATCACCGCTTCCGAGGTGTGATAACGCCGCGGAGCCGCCGGCTCCGCGTACCCTGTACACCGCGGCGCACCGCGCCTCGCATCCGACTTCCCTGGGGGTAATCGAAAGTGGCTGGAACCGAGCCCGTCGCCGAAGGCATCACCAACCCGCCGATCGACGATCTGCTCGATCTGGTGGACAGCAAGTACAGCCTGGTCACCATGGCCTCCAAGCGGGCCCGCCAGATCAACGCGTACTACGCCCAGCTGGGCGAGGGCCTGCTCGAATACGTGGGCCCCCTGGTGGAGACCCAGGTGCAGGAGAAGTCCCTGTCCATCGCCCTGCGCGAGATCAAGTCCGGTCTCCTCACCGCGGAGCCCTACGAGGGCACCTGATACCCGACCTGGTAGAAATCCTGTTTGTGAGTGACACAGGAAGCAAACCCCGGGTCGTCCTCGGCGTCGGCGGCGGCATCGCCGCCTACAAGGTGTGCGAGCTGCTCCGCCGACTGACCGAATCGGGCCACGAGGTCCGGGTCGTGCCCACGGACGAGGCCCTGCGCTTCGTCGGTGAGCCCACCTGGGCCGCCCTGTCGGGCAACCCCGTGGCCACCGGTGTCTGGGACGCCGTCCACGAGGTTCCGCACGTCCGCATCGGACAGTCCGCGGACCTCGTCTTCGTCGCCCCGGCCACCGCCAACATCCTGGCCAGGGCGGCCGCCGGCCTCGCCGACGACCTGCTGACCAACACCCTGCTCACCGCCCGGTGTCCGGTGGTGTTCGCACCCGCGATGCACACCGAGATGTGGGAGCACCCGGCCACGCAGGCCAACGTGGCCACCCTGCGCTCGCGCGGCGCCATCGTCCTGGACCCGGCCGTGGGCCGCCTCACCGGCGCCGACACCGGCCGCGGGCGCCTGCCCGAGCCGGTCGAGCTCTTCGAGGCCGCCCGGCGGGTGCTGCGCCGCGGCGCGGCCGCACCCGACCTGTCCGGGGTCCGCGTCGTGATCTCCGCGGGCGGCACCCGCGAGGCCATCGACCCGGTCCGGTTCATCGGCAACCACTCCTCGGGCAAGCAGGGCTACGCCCTGGCGCGCACCGCCGCCGCCCGGGGCGCCGACGTCACCCTGGTCGCCGCCAACGTCGCCCTGCCCGACCCGGCCGGGGTGCGCGTGGTCCCGGTGTCCTCGGCGGTGGAACTGGCCGAGGCCGTGCGGGCCGAGCGCGCCGGCGCCGACGTCATCGTGATGAGCGCCGCGGTCGCCGACTTCCGGCCCGCGACCACCGTCGGCTCCAAGATCAAGAAGTCCGGCGCCGCGCCGGCCCCGATCGAGCTGGTCGAGAACCCCGACGTGCTGGCGGGCCTGGTGGTCTCCCGCGCCGAGGAGGGCACCGGCCAGGTCATCGTGGGGTTCGCCGCCGAGACCGACGACGTCATCGCCAACGGCCGTGCCAAACTGGCCAGGAAGGGCTGCGACCTGCTCGTGGTCAACCAGGTCGGCGGCGGCCGCGCCTTCGGCACGGAGGACAACCAGGCCGTGGTCCTGGGGGACGACGGCAGCGCCGTGGAGATCCCCCACGGGCCCAAGGAGGACCTCGCCGACCGGGTCTGGGACCTGGTCGGGGAACGCCTCGCGAAGTGACCCACCGGAACCCGGGACTGGATTTCCTACCACCGGGTACGCCACACTTCGATCGGGCGTCCGCGAACGACGCGGTCGACCGGGGGATGCCCCTTCCCACCGGCCCCGTTACAGTGGACCGATAACCAACCGCATCGGTCGGTATTGACCGTCCCGGCAGGCAGTCGGGCCGGGACGTGCCCACCGCCACATGTCAGCCAGCAGCCGCTGCAAGGAGTCACGCAACCGTGTCCCGCCGCCTTTTCACCTCCGAGTCGGTCACCGAGGGCCATCCCGACAAGATGGCCGACCAGATCAGTGACGCGATCCTCGACGCGATGCTCACCCACGACCCAGCCAGCCGGGTCGCCGTCGAGACGCTGATCACCACCGGTCAGGTCCACATCGCGGGTGAGGTCACCACTCAGACCTACGTCGACATCCCCGCCATCGTGCGCGAGACCATCCTCCGGATCGGGTACGACTCGTCCGCCAAGGGGTTCGACGGTGACTCCTGCGGGGTCAACGTCTCCATCGACGCCCAGTCCCCGGACATCGCCCAGGGTGTCGACACCGCCTACGAGGCGCGCGTCGAGCACGAGGACGACGCCCTCAACCGCCAGGGCGCGGGCGACCAGGGCCTGATGTTCGGCTACGCCAACCGGGAGACCCCGGAGCTGATGCCGCTGCCGATCAAGCTGGCCCACTCGCTCGCCGAGCGCCTGTCCGCGGTCCGCCGCAACGGCACCGTGCCCTACCTGCGCCCGGACGGCAAGACCCAGGTCACCGTCGAGTACGACGGCCAGACCCCGGTCCGCCTGGACACGGTCGTGGTCTCCAGCCAGCACTCCGCGGACATCAGCCTGGAGGAGCTGCTCACCCCGGACATCCGCGAGCACGTCATCCAGCCCGTGGTGGAGGAGTTCGGCCTGGAGTCCGACGACTACCGCCTGCTGGTCAACCCGACCGGCCGCTTCGAGATCGGCGGCCCGATGGGCGACGCGGGTCTGACCGGCCGCAAGATCATCGTCGACACCTACGGCGGCTACGCCCGCCACGGCGGCGGCGCCTTCTCCGGCAAGGACCCGTCGAAGGTCGACCGCTCGGCCGCCTACGCCATGCGCTGGGTCGCCAAGAACATCGTCGCGGCCGAGCTGGCCGAGCGCGCCGAGGTCCAGGTCGCCTACGCCATCGGCAAGGCGCACCCGGTCGGCGTGTTCATCGAGACCTTCGGCACCGAGAAGGTCGCGCCGGACCTGATCGAGAAGGCCGTCAAGGAGGTCTTCGACCTGCGTCCGGCCGCGATCGTGCGCGACCTCGACCTGCTGCGCCCGATCTACTCCAAGACCGCCGCCTACGGCCACTTCGGCCGCGAGCTGCCGGAGTTCACCTGGGAGCGCACCGACCGCGCCGCGGCCCTGCGCTCCTTCGTGGGAGCCTGAGCGCGACAACGCACCGACGGTGAGGGGGCGGACGACCCGAGGGGTCGTCCGCCCCCTCGCCGTATCTCCTCACCGCCTGGCCCCACTGCATGGCGCAACCCCAAA
>NZ_JBJJBV010000432.1:0-3768 GCF_045446735.1 Nocardiopsis protaetiae | reverse complement strand
CAGCGCGGTGTCGCCGGAGCCGTTGAGGGTGATGAAGATGCCGGTGTCCTCCTCGGGGAGGATCTGCATCTCGCTGTGGAAGTACAGCGTGTCGCCGCCGTGCCCGAGGATCCGGTGGCCGTTGCGGGTCTCGTCGAAGAACCCGAGGGTCATGCGCGGTCCGGCGGCGAGGGTGCCCAGGGAGTCCTCGTCCAGGGCGGGGGAGTGCATGAGCTCCAGGGTCTCGGGGGACAGCCCCACGCCTTCGGAGTCGCCCAGGTGGGCGAGCATGAACCGCGCCATGTCGGTCGCGGAGGAGGTCAGCGCGCCCGCGGGCGCTCCCGACACCGTCTCGAACGGGGCGGCGGGGGAGCCGGTGGCCTGGTAGCCGCCGGCCAGGCGTTCGCGCAGTTCCGCGGGGAGGGGCTGGGCGAACGCGGAGGCGTCCATGCCCGCCGGCTCCAGCACGTTCTCCTGGACGTAGTCCGCGAAGGGCTCCCCGGAGACCTGCTCGACGACGTACCCGGCCAGGGCGTTGCCGTAGTTGGAGTAGGCCGGGACGGTGCCGGGCGGGTAGATCTGCTCGGGCGGGTCGGCCTTGAGGACTTCGCCGAGGTCGGGCTCGGCCCCGTCGGGGAGGATCAGCCCCTGTACGGCCTCCTCGAACCCGGGGGTGTGGGTGAGCAGGTGCCGCACGGTGATCGGCTCGTCGAACGCGGTGGGGATCGTGAAGTCGATGTACTCGTGGACGTCGGTGTCGAGGTCGACCCGCCCCTGCTCGACCAGTTGCATGACCGCGGTGGCCGTGAACAGCTTGGACACGGAGCCGACGCGGAAGAGGGTGTCCTCGGGGTCGACCGGCACCGGTGCGCCCCCGTCGGCGCCGGTGTCCGCGTACCCGTAGCCGCGGGCGGTGAGCAGCTCGCCGTCGTGGACGACGGAGACCGCGGCGCCGGGGATGCCCGCACCGTCCAGGGCGGCGGGGATGAGGCCGTCGAGCCAGGCGTCCAGGTCCGGCCCGGTGAGCTCGGCGGTGGGGGCGGCCGCGTCCGGTACGTGTGCGGGCTCCGGGGCCGCGGCGCAGCCGGTGGCGAACACGGCGACGGCTCCCGTCGCGGCGGCCAGGGCCGCCGCGTTCCGGCGGCGGGACGGTGGTGCGGTGGTCTGGGCGGGGGTCACGGTCCGCTCCTTCCGGTGGTGTGGTCCCAGCGTCGCGGAACCGGTACCCCCGGCACATCGGGCGCGGATCGGCATCGCGCTTGCGACCTTCGGAGGAGGCGCCGCACCGTCCGGCGCAAAGAGTCCCCTTGTCGACTCGTCGCCGGGTCGACACCTCCACACCTCGCCATCTCGACCCGGCGACATGTCGGCCCGACCCCGCCCCCCGCCCCCGGGCTCCCGCTCCCGGGCTCCCGCCGTCAGGCGCCGACAGGTCGAGCGCCTCGTCCAGCTCCCCGAACGGCGGCGGGTACAGCGCGCACCTCACCGGACCAGGTCCTTGAGGTAGGCCGCGGTGCGGCTCCCGGCCACGGCCGCCACCTCCGCGGGCGTGCCCGCGGCGACCACCCGGCCGCCCTCGTCGCCGCCGCCCGGCCCCAGGTCGATGACGTGGTCGGCGGTGGCGACGATCCGCATCCCGTGCTCGGCGGCGACCACGGTCGCGCCCGCGTCGATGAGGTCGCGCAAGCGGTCCATCAGCACGTCGGCGTCGTGCGGGTGCAGCCCGGTGGTGGGCTCGTCCAGCAGGTACACGGTGTCGGCGACGGTGCGGCGCTGGAGTTCGGTGGCGAGCTTGATGCGCTGCGCCTCGCCGCCGGACAGCTCGGTGGCGGGCTGCCCCAGCCGCAGGTAGCCCAGGCCGACCGCGCTCAGGGTGTCCAGCGAACGCGCAACGGCGGGCGCCCCGGCGAAGAACTCCAGCGCCTCGTCCACCGCCAGGTCCAGGACCTCGGCGATGGTGAGCCCTTGGTAGGCCACCCGCAGGGTGTCGGGGTTGTAGCGGGCGCCCCCGCAGGTGGGGCAGGGGGCGTAGGTGCTGGGCAGGAACAGCAGTTCCACGGACACGAACCCCTCGCCCTCGCAGGTGGGGCAGCGCCCCTCGGGCATGTTGAAGGAGAACCGTCCGGGCCCGTACCCGAACCCCCTGGCCTCGTCGGTGGCGGCGAACAGTTTGCGGACCGTGTCGAACAGCCCCGTGTAGGTGGCCGGATTGGAGCGCGGGGTGCGGCCGATGGGCTTCTGGTCCACCCACACCGCCCGGCCGCGGGCGGCGGCCCGCTCCTCGATCGCGCCGAGCAGGGTGGACTTGCCCGAGCCGGACACCCCGGTGACGGCGGTGAACACGCCCAGCGGCACGTCAACGTCGAGTCCGCGCAGGTTGTTGCGGCTGACCCCGCGCACCCGGAGGGTCCCCGCCGGGGTGCGGCCGACGCGTTCGGGCGCGGGCGACCCGAAGAGGTAGCGGCGGGTGACCGATTCCCCGACCTCGGCGAGCCCGGGCACCGGCCCGCTGTAGAGCACCCGGCCGCCGCCCGCCCCGGCGCCGGGCCCCACGTCCACCACCCAGTCGGCGCCGCGCACGATGTCCATGTCGTGCTCCACGAAGCACACGGTGTTGCCGCCGTCGCGCAGCCGCCGCAGGATGCCCGACAGGGCCTCGCAGTCCGCCGGGTGCAGCCCGGCCGACGGCTCGTCCAGCACGTACACCACGCCGAACAGGGCGGTGCGCACCTGGGTGGCCAGCCGGATGCGCTGGAGTTCGCCGGTGGAGAGGGTGGGCGCGGGGCGGGAGGTGGCCAGGTAGCCCAGGCCCAGTTCCACCAGCACCTCCACGCGGGCGGTGATGTCCTGGACGAGGGTGCCCGCGGGCCCGGGGTCGTCGTGCCAGGCGGCGAGCAGGTCGGCGAGCGCGGACAGCGGCATCCGGGCCAGCTCGTCGATGCTCCGGTCCGCGAAGGTGACGCGCAGCGCGGCCCGGCCGAGCCGCCGCCCGTCGCACTCGCGGCAGACCCGCTCGTCCATGAACCCGCGGGCCTTCTCCTTGCGGGCCTCGCTGGCCGAGGACGCGTACGCCTTGAGGACCAGCCGCCGGGCGCTGCTGTAGGCGCCCTGGTAGGGGCGCTGCACCCGGCCCGCCTCCCGGACGGGGTGCACGGTGACCACCGGCTGCTCGTCGGTGAACAGGATCCACTCGCGCTCCTCGCGCGGGAGTTCGCGCCAGGGGCGGTGGACGTCGTACCCGAGGGTGTCGAGGATGTCGCGCAGGTTCTTGCCCTGCCAGGCGCCGGGCCAGGAGGCGACGGCACCGTCGGCGATGCTCAGCGACGGGTCGGGGACCAGCGATTCCTCGGTGACCTCGTACTCCACGCCCTCCCCGTGGCAGACCGGGCAGGCGCCGACCGCGGTGTTGGGGGAGAAGGAGTCCGAATCCAGGTGCTCGGCCCCGGGCGGGTAGGTCCCGGCCCGGGAGAAGAGCATGCGCAGCGAGTTGGAGACCGCCGTCAGGGTGCCCACCGTGGACCGGCCCGAGGGCGCCGACCGGGCCTGGGCCAGGGCCACCGCGGGCGGCAGCCCGGTGATGCCGTCGACGTCCGGGGCGGGCAGCTGCTGGAGCAGTCGGCGCGCGTACGGGGCGACCGACTCCAGGTAGCGGTGCTGGGCCTCGGCGTACAGGGTGCCGAACGCGATCGAGGACTTGCCGGACCCGGACACCCCGGTGAACGCGACGAGCGCGTCGCGGGGCAGGGACACGTCCACGGCGCGCAGGTTGTGCACCCGCGCGCCGCGGAC
>NZ_JBJJBV010000431.1:0-3819 GCF_045446735.1 Nocardiopsis protaetiae | reverse complement strand
CCCCCCCCGCCGATCCCAACCGCTGGCCGAGGAGTTCAGGCAGTGTCGAAGAAGCTTTTCGTCGAGATCGTCTCGCCCGAGCACGAGGTGTGGGCGGGCGAGGGCGACATGGTCATCGCGAAGACCGTCGAGGGTGAGATCGGTATCCAGCCGAACCACATCCCCGTGCTCTCGCTGCTCGCCGAGGACGCGGTCGTCCGCGTGCTGGGCGCGCGGGAGAACGGTGAGGTCCGCGCCGCCGCCCACGGCGGGTTCATCTCGGTGTCGGGTGAGGGTCGCGTCTCGATCCTCGCCGAGACCGCGGAGCTCGCCGAGGACATCGACGTGGAACGCGCCCGCACGGCGCTGAAGAACGCGACCGAGGGTGACGACACCGCCGCCCTGGGCCGCGCCCGCAGCCGCCTGCGGGCCGCCGGCGAGGACGCCTCCTAGTTTTCGGAACGGGGGCCCATGGAACAGCCACTGGAACTGCTTCGGTGGGTGTTCCCCGCCCTCGCCCTGTGCGCGGTGGCGGTGGTGTGCGCCGCCGTCCTGCGCCGCCGGGTCATCCTGCGGCGCGGCGGGGCGGTGGAGTGTCACCTGCGCTTCCCGGGCGCGAGGGGACGCCGGGGCGCCTGGCGGATCGGCCTGTGCCGGTACGGTTCGCTGGACCTGGGCTGGTTCCCCGCATTCTCGATCAGGCCGCGGCCGACGGCAGAGCTGTCGCGCCGCGGTCTCGTCGTATCCGGACGCAGACCGCCCCACCCCGGCGAGGCCCTGCCCGCCGACACCACCGTCGTCCACCTGACCTGGCCCGGGCACCCCGCGGCGGAGATCGCCATGAACGACGCCACCCTCACGGGCTTCCTCTCCTGGGTGGAGTCCCTGCCCCCGGGAACCGACTGGGACTCCTGAGCGCGCCGCCAACGCACACACGCGCCGGGGTGGCAGGATGCGTTTCCATGATGGTGTCGCGGTTGCGGGGCCTGACCGCCCTCGCCCTTCTCAGCCCGTTCCTCGTCTCCTGCCAGCCGACCGGCGGCCACGTCGCCGCGGTCGCCACCGGCCATTTCACGGCCGGGCACAAGTTCCCCGTCGTCATGGTCACCTGGTGCGGCGAGGAGCCGCCCCGGCAGATCGACCTGCTCGGCGAGACCCAGCGAAGACACCTGGTGGCCACCCGCGAGTTCGAGGGCCGCTCCCTGGAGGTGGACCTGTCGGCCCCGGGCGCGGACTGGGACATCATCGGCGGCGACGGCCGCCCCGTCTACCGGATGGGCCCGGAGTCCCCCGACGAGGAGTACCTCCTGGGGGTGGGCACCACGGAGTCCGGCCCCGGCGAGGCCACCGAGCACGACATCGCGGTGCTGCGCTTCACCACCGGCGCGCTGGCCTCCGAACAGGGCCTCTACGCGAGCGTCTCCGGCGAGGAGCCGGAGTACGCCGACCCCGACGACTTCCCGCCCGCCTGCTAGTCGTCGCCCTCGATGATCCGCACGGCCCGCTCCCAGTCCGAACGGCGGGTCAGCCACCGGTACACGGGGAGTCTGCGGCGACCGCCGTCCGCGGACTCGAAGACGATCCGGCCGCCCTCGACCAGGAAGCGCTCACCTGAACGGGTGGGACCGACATCCCGGCTGCCGAACCAGCCGGGCCCGCTGAACGCGATGCGTCCGTCGGAGTAGCGCACCAGCTCGAAGGTGTGGCGGCGCAGGTGCAGGGGGCCGGCGACCAGCAGCACGATCGCGATGAGGACGGCCGGGTTGAACGCGCCGAGCGCGATCAGCCACAGGTTGAGGGCGAGCAGCACCGCGCCCAGGACGGTGAACGACCAGCCGATGACCGGGGTGTTGCGGGCCTGGAGCATCTGCCGGGAGACGCGCTTCTTCTCCGTCACGGGGGGGTTCCTTCGGAGGGCCGGGGGAGAGGACGGCTTCACTCTCCCCCGTCCCTCCGGCGGTGTCCAGAGGCGGACGGGAATCGGGTCAGCGTTCGCCGCCGGGTTTCCACAGGACCTCGTCGCCCTCCCGCGCCACGTACCGGCCCAGGATGAACAGCAGGTCCGACAGGCGGTTGAGGTACTGCGCGGTGAGCGGGTTGACGGAGTCGCCGTGCTCCTCGATCGCCGCCCACACACTCCGCTCGGCCCGCCGGGTCACCACCCGGGCGGTGTGCGTCAGGGCCACCGTGGGGGAGCCGCCGGGCAGGATGAAGCTGCGCAGGGTCGGCAGGTCCGCGTTGTAGGTGTCGCAGGCCTCCTCCAGCCGAGTGACGTACTCCGGCAGGACACGCAGCGGCGGGTACTCGGGATCCGGAACGATCGGGGTCGACAGGTCCGCCCCCAGATCGAACAGCTCGTTCTGAATCCTCGACAGCAGCACCCGCACGTCCTCGGGCACCTCACCGAGGGCCAACAGGGTGCCGATGGCCGCGTTGGCCTCCTCGGTGTCCGCATAGCCGACGATCCGGCTGTCGTTCTTCCGGGTCCGGCTCATGTCGCCGAGAGCAGTGGTCCCGGCGTCCCCGGTCCGCGTGTAGATCTTGGACAGCACGACCGGCTTGTCCGTGTCCCGTTGAGTCATCCCCCCACCCTAGAACCGAACCGCACCCCTCTCCGCAGGGGGTCGCCCACACGGCCGGGGGCCTGGCTCCGGGGGTGAGCGCTGCAAAGTCTCCCGTCCTGGCCCCTGGAAAGAGAGCGTTGTCGTTCACCTATGCCCTTTTAACGCTGTGGGGGGTGGGGGTGTGTCTGTTTTGGGGCCCCGGCACAGCTCGGGGGAGGGATCGGTTCCTCCGGTTCCAGGGGGTGGGCGGAGGTGTTGCCTCCGTTCCCGGTCTTGTGGGGGTGAGGGTTGCGGGTATCGGGACCTTCGCGGCAGGGGGTTTCCCACCCGACCTGGGGCCCTCGGCCCCAGCCCGGTCACTTCCCTGGCCGCCCCCGCCGCAGGGGGTGGGGGCGGCAGGAGGCCTCTGGTCCTGGCCCCGGGGGGTTTCCCACCTGACCTGGGGCCTCAGCCACAGCCCGGCCACCTTCCTGGCCACCTCCGCCGCAGGGGGTGACGGCTGCACGAGGCCTCCCGCCCCCACCCCAGGGGGTTTCCCACCCGACCGGGGGCCTCAGCCACAGCCCGGTCACCTTCCTGGCCACCTCTGCCGCAGGGGGTGGGGGCGGCAGGAGGCCTCTGGCCCTGGCCCCGGGGGGTTTCCCGCCTGCCCGGGGCCTCAGCCACAGCCCGGTCACCTACCCGGGACCTTAGCCATAGCCGGAGGGCGTTGTGCCTCCCCCGCCGCAGGGGGTGAGGGCCGCACGAGGCTTCCCGCCCTGGCCCCGGGGGGTTTCGGTAGAGCGGGACTGGACCCCGACCCCAGGGGGTGAGACAGCAAGAGCAGGTTTCCCAAACCCCCGCCATCTGCGGACGGCGGTGTGCGGAGACCGCTCTCGGTCGCGTTGGTCTCCACGGGTCACCCCTTGGGAACGTACAGACCCGGGCTGGGCGCGGAGCCGTCCCCACGGTACGAGGCTCGGCAGACCAGCAGGTGTACGCGTTGGGCTCACGTCCTCGGTGGTGGGGGTGTTTTCCGGGGACGGGTCGGGGCACAGCGCACATCCCCGGCCACACAGGTCCACGGAAAGACGCTCCGCCTGTGAAGCCGCGGTTGCACAGACCTCGCTTGAAAGCCCAGACACCTGGTGTACTGATCTTTGATGTGTGGGTTGACAGCCGAGCGAGCTGGGAAAACCCTGGCCATGGAGCTTCCCCTCTCCTCTCCCCGCACTCCTGCCGAGTACGAGAAACGACGCCTGGTCGCCGCGGAGCTGTTCGACCAGGGCGAGCTGTC
>NZ_JBJJBV010000430.1:0-3825 GCF_045446735.1 Nocardiopsis protaetiae | reverse complement strand
CCCTTCTTCTGTTCTCCTGTTCTCCTGTGTCCGGCTCTTTCTCCTGTGTCCGGCTCCGCGCGCCAGGTGGGGCGCCCGGGGCTCCCGGGGACCGGGAGGCGACCGGCACCCGTCCGCCGGGGGAAGCCCTATGGACTTCTCCGGCCGCTTGGCGTACCCAGAGAGGGCCGGGAACCACCAATCCCCGAGGGAGTGCGATGCCGAAGGCGTGGATGCCCGAGGTCGAGCGGATCGACGGCGGCGGGGCCCGCGCCTCGCGCGGGATCGGCGCCCCGCGCGTCGTGTGGACCGTGACCGGGGCGGACCCCACCGTGTGGTCGGCCCGGGAGGAGGCCGAGCGCCTGGTGTCGGAGCGGCGGACCGTGCACCTGGTGTGGAACCCGCTGTCGGGCGACACCGTGCAGATCCTGCCCGCGACCCGGCGGGGCACCCCCTCCCCCGGTTCCACCCACCACTACGGGCAGCACGTGGACCACGGCGACGAGGGGCGGGTGTGCCTGATCGTCGCCGTCGTCGCCCACGGCTCCGAGCCCTTCACCCACGGCCCCCTGCACGGCCGGTCCGCGCTGCTGGCCTGGTTCGGCTCCTGGGGGGTGCCCCGGACCTGGCCCGCGGGGACGCCCGGCACCGGGACCGCCGCGCGTCCGGAGCGGGAGCGTGAACGGGCACGGGAGCGGGCGTGGGCCGCGGGCGGCCACTTCGGCCTCGACCAGGTACCGGGTTCGACCGACCCCGGACCGGGCCGCCTGGACACCGCCCGGCTGCTGGCCGAAGGCGGCCGGGGGTCCTCCTCGCGGCCCGAAATGGCACCTTCGGTGATCGGGTGAACACCCAGGGCAATGGCTCATCGCGGGATGATCCCGTGAAACCGAGGAATGGGGATCCGCTGGTCGAGCAGAGTTCCGAAACCCCTTAGTCTGGCCCCCATGGGTGGATCTATCGAGCCGGGTTGGTACGCGGACCCGCAGGGCGACGCGCAAACGCTCAGATGGTGGAACGGCGAAGAGTGGACGCGGCACACCCGCTCCCTGGATGAACTCCAAGGTGGCGGGGCCGACGACGACGAAGAGGCCGCCACCACCTACCTCGGCGGGCCCGGCGGCCCCCCGTCCGACGACGACGATCCCGGCACCGTGCGGCTGGGCCCCTCCCCCGGGGCCGCCGACGACGATCTCGGCACCATGCGCATCGACCCCTCCTGGGGGCAGAACGCGGGACAGCCCATCGACGACGAGCCCGGAACCGTGCGCCTGGGCCCCTCCACCCCCGTCGGCCCCCCGCCGAGCGCCCCCGTGGACGACGAACCCGGCACCGTCCGCATCAACCCCGGCCGCACCCCCGGCCGACCCCCCGTCGCCGACGAGGAGCCCACCGCGGACCTCAGCGACGGCGCCACCATGCGCGTCACCCCCGGCACCGCCTCCCCCTCCCCCCGCCCCCCGGGCGACGTCAACGACGGCGCCACCGTCCGCGTGTCCCCCGGTGACCTGCCCGGCCACGGCCAGGGCCGGGACCAGCAGGACCAGGAGGCCCCCACCGCCGACCTGAGCGACGACCTGCCCACCGCCGACCTCACCGGTTCGGACGCGGTCGGCGGCGCCGGTGGCGGCGCCGGCGCCACGGGCGGCACCCGGGTCTTCAACCCCGACGAGCTCGGCGACACCCCGGGCACCCGGGTCTTCGACCCGGGCGAGGCCGGCGGCGGGACCGCGGGCACCCGCGTGTTCACCCCCGGAGGCGGCGGCGAGGCGGGCGGCACGGCCGTGTTCGACCCCAACGACCCGGTGTTCTCCGGCGGCGCCCCGGACGAGGACGAGGGCGGCAAGAAGGGCGGCCGCTTCAACAAGCTGCTGGGCAGCCTCAAGGAGGGCTGGAGCGACCTCTCCGAGGAGCGCAAGGAACAGCGCCGCGTGGCCGAGGCCGAGGCGGCCGAGCGCCGCGAGGAGGAGGCCAAGAGGCAGGCCGAGGAGGCCGCCAAGCGCGCGGAGGAGGACCGCAAGCGCGCCGAGGAGGAGGCGAAGCGCCAGGCCGAGGAGGCCGAGCGCCGCGCCGAGGAGGAGCGCAACCGGCCCGCCGACGCCGCCCCCGCGCCGGGCACCCCCGGTGCGCCCGGCGTCCCGGGTACGCCCGGTGTCCCCGGCGACCAGGCCTCCGGCGCGCCCGGTGCACCCGACGCCAACGCCCCCTATCCCGGTGCCCCGGCCCACGGCGGCCCCGCGCCGGGCACCCCCGGGCACCCCGCCCCGCCGGCCTCCCCGCCCGTCCCCCCGGCCCCGGCCGAGGGCACCCCGTGGACGCCGGGCCGCCCGGACGCCTCCCGCCAGGCTCCCCCGCCGCACGCGGCCCCGCCCTCGGGCCCCCAGCCGGGGTACCCGCGCACCGGCGGCCAGCCGGGCTTCCCGCCCTCGGGCGCCCAACAGGGCTACCCGCGCCAGTCCGGGCCCCAGCAGTCCTACCACCGGCCCCCGCAGCCGCCGCCGGGCGGCGGCTACCCGCCGTCGTTCCCGCCGCCCCCGCAGATGAACCGGCCCCCGGGGCGCCCGCCGCAGGGTCCGCCGATGCCCCCGCCGCCGATGAACCGCCCCGGCCCGCCCCCGGGCTACCCGCCCGCGGGCCCGCGCGCCGGCGTCCCGGGCGGCCCGCCCGCACCCCACGGCGGCCACCAGCCGCAGTGGGGCCCCCACCCGGGCGCACCGGGTGCTCCCGGCCACCAGCCCTACCCGCAGCAGCCCCAGCAGCCCCGGCCCAAGAAGAAGGGCGGCTGCGGATGCGGCTGCCTCACCTTCATCCTGATCCTGCTGGTGCTCCTGGGCCTGGGCCTCGCCCAGTTCCTGGGCTACTGGGACTGGATGTACCAGATCTTCGGCCTCGGCGAGCCCAACGGCATCTCCGACCCCTACATCCTCGACTCCTTCGTCTGGGACTGACCGCGTCCCCACCCGGGGCGGCCTTCACCGGAAGGCCGCCCCGCGGCGTGTCCGGCCCCTCACGCCCGAACCCCTAAGCTGGCCGTATGAACGACAGTTTGGTGTGGATCGACTGCGAGATGACGGGCCTCGACTTCGAGAACGACGCGTTGATCGAGGTGGCCTGTCTGATCACCGACGGAGAGCTCAACATCCTCGACGAGGGCATCGACGTCGTGATCAAACCCCCGCAGGCCGCGCTGGACGCCATGGGCGACTTCGTCCGCAACATGCACACCACCTCCGGCCTGCTCGCCGAGCTCGACAAGGGCGTGACCCTCCAGGAGGCCGAGGACGCCGTCCTGGAGCACATCCGCCGCTACGTCCCCGAGCCGGGCAAGGCCCCGCTGTGCGGCAACTCCATCGCCACCGACCGCACCTTCCTCGCCCGCGACATGAAGCGCATCGACGAGTACCTCCACTACCGGATGGTCGACGTCTCCTCCATCAAGGAGCTGCTGCGCCGCTGGTACCCGCGCGTCTACTACGCGAGCCCGGACAAGAACGGCGGCCACCGCGCCCTCGCCGACATCACCGAGAGCATCCGTGAGCTGCGTTACTATCGCGCCGCCGCGTTCGTCCCCGAACCGGGCCCGAACTCCGCCACCGCCCGCGCCATCGCCGCCGACGTGGTCGCCGGCGGCACCGGCCGCGTGGAGCCGCGCGAGGACTCCCCGGAAAACTGATCGAAGCACTCCCGGGAATCCGCTAAGCTTTCATACGTACGCAGGGCCGCGAGGCCAGGCGCACGTGGTGGGTGTAGCTCAGCCGGTAGAGCACTTGGTTGTGGTCCAAGAAGTCGCGGGTTCAAGTCCCGTCACTCACCCCAGAGGCCGAAGGCCCCGACCCCCGGGTCGGG
>NZ_JBJJBV010000043.1:0-46952 GCF_045446735.1 Nocardiopsis protaetiae | reverse complement strand
GGCGGGAGGGCGTGCGGCGCCCTCCCGCCCGGCCGCCCCCGTCTCCCGGTCGCACCCGCCCCGCGGCCCGGCGGCGGGTGGCGGGGCGGGTCAGGGGGCGTGCACGTCCAGGTGGGCGCGCAGGGCGCGGGCGATCTCCCCGGCGGCGGCGATCTGCTCCGGGGTGAGGGCGTCGACGAACAGCTCGCGGACCGCGGTCAGGTGCGGGACGGTCGCGCCGTGGAAGGCCGCCGCCCCCTCCTTCTCCAGGACGATCTCGGCGCCCCGGTTGTCGACGGCGCAGTCCTCGCGGCGGATCAGCCCGCGCCGCTCCATGCGCTTGAGGTGGTGGGAGAGGCGGCTGCGCTCCCAGCCGACGGCGTCGGCCAGCTCGGAGGAGCGCAGTCTCTCCCCCTCGGCCTCGGACAGGGCGAGCAGGACCGTGTAGTCGGACGGCGAGAGCCCGGTCTCGTTCTGCAGGC
The DNA here is from genome assembly GCF_045446735.1 of Nocardiopsis protaetiae. Taxonomy (NCBI): domain Bacteria; kingdom Bacillati; phylum Actinomycetota; class Actinomycetes; order Streptosporangiales; family Nocardiopsidaceae; genus Nocardiopsis; species Nocardiopsis protaetiae. Next base: position 46,491 of record NZ_JBJJBV010000043.1, on the reverse strand, counting down.
GCGCGGCCAGCTCGGCGCGCAGGGCCTCCGTGGTCTCGGTGAACGCGCGCCAGTCGTGCAGTTCCCCGCGGGTGGGCAGGCGTCGGCGCCGCCGCACCCGGGTGTCGTCGCTCATCTGAGGGCCTCCCTCTCGACCACCTGATTGACACGTCAATCATATGATTGCATAATTGACGCGTCAATCAATATGCGGCCGGGGGCCGACGCCTCCCCGTCAAGGAGGACACCCATGTCTGACCTGCTGTTCGGACTCGACACCTTCGGCGACGTCCCCGAGGGCGACAACGGAGAGCTGCTCTCCTACGGGGCGGCCATCCGCCAGGTCGTCGACGAGGCCGTCCTCGCCGACGAGATCGGCGTCGACGCGATCGCCCTGGGCGAGCACCACCGGCCCGAGTACGCCATCTCCACCCCGGAGACCGTGCTGGCCGGGATCGCCGGACGCACCTCCCGCATCAAACTCGGGTCGGGTGTGACCGTGCTCAGCTCCGACGACCCGGTGCGGGTCTTCCAGCGCTTCGCCACCGTGGACGCCCTGTCACGGGGGCGGGCCGAGGTCATCCTGGGCCGCGGCTCGTTCACCGAGTCCTTCCCGCTGTTCGGCTACGACCTGCGCGACTACGACGTGCTGTTCGAGGAGAAGATCGACCTCTTCGTCAAGCTGCTCGACGAGAAGCCGGTGACCTGGAGCGGCACGGTCCGCGCCGACCTGGAGAACGCCGACGTGTTCCCCAAGACCGAGTCCGGGCGGCTGAACACCTGGGTCGGAGTCGGCGGCTCGCCCCAGTCGGTCATCCGCACCGCGCGCCACGGGCTGCCGCTGATGCTCGCCATCATCGGCGGGTCCCCGGAGCGCTTCAAGCCCTACACCGAGCTGTACGAGCGGGCCGCGGCGCAGTTCGGCACGGTCGCGCACCCGGTGGGGATGCACTCCCCCGGGTTCGTCGCCGACACCGACGAGCGGGCCAGGGAGATCTTCTACCCGCGGTACAAGGTCATCCGCGACCGGATCGGCGCCCAGCGCGGCTGGCCGCCGCTGCGCCCGGAGGAGTTCGAGTCCGAGATCGCCCACGGGTCGATGTACGTCGGCTCGCCCGAGACCGTGGCCCGCAAGATGGCCGCGGCCGTCCGGGCCCTGGGGGTGGGCCGGTTCGACCTGATCTACTCCTCCGGGTCGACCCCGGCCAAGGACCGCATGCGCGCGGTCGAACTGTACGGGACCCGGGTCGTCCCGATGGTCCGCGACATCCTCGCAGGCTGACTCCCGACCGGAAAGGCGAAGACCCATGAACGGGATGGAACAGGCGGGCGCCCTCACCCTGGGCGTCCTGGGCGCGGGCAAGGTCGGCACGGTGCTGGCCCGGCTGGCGCTGGCCGCCGGGCACCGGGTGCTGATCGCCGGGTCGGGCGACCCCGCGGAGATCGAGCTGACGGTGTCCGTGCTCGCCCCGGGCGCCGAGGCGGTGACCGGGGAGGAGGCCGCGGACAAGGCCGACGTGGTGGTGCTGGCGCTGCCGCTGGGCAAGTACCGGGCGATCCCGGCCGGGGCGCTGGCCGGCAAGGTCGTCATCGACGCGATGAACTACTGGTGGGAGGTGGACGGGATCCGCGAGGACCTGGTGGACCCGCGCACCTCCTCCAGCGAGATCGTCCAGGGGTTCCTGTCCGGGGCCCGGGTCGTCAAGGCGTTCAACCACATGGGCTACCACGACCTGGAGGACGGGGCACTGCCCGCCGGCTCCCCCGGGCGCCGGGCGATCGCGGTCGCCGGGGACGACCCGGCCGACGTGGACCTGGTGGCGGGCCTGGTGGACGCGCTCGGGTTCGACCCGGTGGTGGCCGGTCCGCTGGCCGCGGGCGTGCGCCTGGAGCCGGGCACCCCGGCCTTCGGCGCGAACGTCGGCGCCGGGGAGCTGCGGGAGATGATCACGCGTTTCCCCGACTCCGAGCGCGGGCGCGCGGTGATCGCCGCCCGCGGCGGGGCCCCGGCCTGAAGGCCGCTCCGGCCCCCGGCGGGTCCCCGGCACGCCCCCAGGTGACGCCGGGGGCGCGGCCCCGGGTGGGATCGGTCACGTGAAGCGGATGGACCCGAGTGCCATTTGTGGAGTTCCCACAAGGTTCGGCCCCAGCTGTGAGTGATTCGGAATATCGCATGCCCGAGAGTGATCCAGGAGAGTAGAGGAACAAGCTGGGAAAGGCGGCCTCCACACCCCGGAGGTCGCCTTCTGTCGTCAAACAATCGGGGAGGTCGGCCGGTGTTCGGTCGTGTCGCCATCGTCAACCGTGGAGAGGCCGCGATGCGGCTCATCCACGCCGTCCGAGAGCTTTCCGCCGAAACCGGGGCACGGATCGAAACGGTCGCCCTCTACACCGACGCCGACCGCAACGCCACCTTCGTGCGCGAGGCCGACATCGCCTACTCCCTGGGCCCGGCCGCGGCCCGCCCCTACCTCGACCTCGCCGTCCTCGAACGCGCCCTGGTGGAGACCGGCGCCGACGCCGCCTGGGTCGGCTGGGGCTTCGTCGCCGAGGACCCGGCCTTCGCCGAGCTGTGCGAGAAGGTCGGCGTCACCTTCATCGGCCCCAGCGCCGACGCGATGCGCCGCCTGGGCGACAAGATCGGCGCCAAGCTGATCGCCGAGGAGGTCGGCGTCCCGGTCGCCCCGTGGAGCCGCGGCGAGGTCGCCACCCTGGAGGACGCGCTGCGCGCGGGCGAGGAGATCGGCTACCCGCTGATGCTCAAGGCCACCGCGGGCGGCGGCGGGCGCGGCATCCGCAAGGTGTCCTCCGGCGAGGAGCTGGCCGAGGCCTACGAGCGCACCGGCCAGGAGGCGCTGCGCGCCTTCGGCTCCGGCGTCGTCTTCCTGGAGCGCCTGGTCACCGGCGCCCGCCACGTCGAGGTCCAGGTCATCGCCGACGGCCAGGGCACCGCCTGGGCACTGGGCGTGCGCGACTGCTCCGTGCAGCGCCGCAACCAGAAGATCATCGAGGAGTCCGCCTCCCCCGTCCTGGCCCCCGAGCAGGTCGCCGACCTCAAGGCCTCGGCCGAGCGGCTCGCCGTCGCCGTCGGCTACCGCGGCGCCTGCACGGTGGAGTTCCTCTACCACCCCGGCGAGAAGCTGTTCGCGTTCCTGGAGGTCAACACCCGCCTCCAGGTCGAGCACCCCATCACCGAGGTCACCACCGACACCGACCTGGTCCGGCTCCAGCTGCACGTGGCCTCCGGCGGCCGCCTCGAGGGCGCCCCGCCCCGCGAGGAGGGCCACGCCGTCGAGGCCCGCCTCAACGCCGAGGACCCCGACCGCGACTTCGCCCCCTCCCCCGGCCGCATCACCCACCTGCGCTTCCCCGTCGGCCCCGGCATCCGCGTGGACACCGGCGTGCGCGAGGGCGACGAGATCCCCGCCGACTTCGACTCGATGATCGCCAAGGTCATCGCCTACGGCAGTGACCGCGAGCAGGCGCTGGCCCGGCTGCGCCGCGCGATGGCCGAGACCACCGTCGTCATCGAGGGCGGCGCCACCAACAAGGGCTTCGTGCTCGAACTCCTGGACCAGCCCGAGGTCATCGACGCCGGCGCCGACACCGGCTGGATCGACCGCGTGCGCGCCGAGGGCCGCCTGGTCGACCACCGGCACTCCGCGGTCGCCCTGGCCGCGGCCGCCATCGAGGCCTACCTGGACACCGAGGAGGTGAGCCGCCGCCGGCTGCTGTCCACCGCGCACGGCGGCCGTCCCCAGGTGCAGCACGACCCGGGCCGCCCCCTGGACCTCAAGCTCCGCGGGGTCGGCTACCGGGTGAGCGTCGCCCGGACCGGGCCGGACCGCTTCCGCGTCGGCGTCTCCGGCGGCGGCGACGTCCACCCCGCCGACGTCTCGCTGGAGCGCTTCGACGCCTACAGCGGCCGGATCACGGTCAACGGCCACCGGTACCGGATGGTGTCGGCCGTGCACGGCCCCGTCCACCTGGTGGAGATCGACGGCGTCACCCACCGGATCAGCCTCGACGAGGGCGGCGTGGTCCGCTCCCCCGCCCCCGCCCTGGTGGTCGCCACCCCGCTGGCGGTCGGCGACGAGGTCGAGGCGGGCGCCCCCATCCTGGTGCTGGAGAGCATGAAGATGGAGACGGTGCTGCGCGCGCCGTTCCGCGCCCGCGTCCGCGAGTGCCCGGTGTCCGTGGGCGGCCAGGTCGAGACCGGCGCCCCGCTGATGCGCCTGGAGCCGCTGGCCGACGAGGACGAGGGCACCGCGCAGGAGTCCGGCTCCGCCGTGGAGATCGACCTGCCCGCCGAGGCCGCCGCCCCCACCGCCGCCGAGCGCGCCGAACGCGGCCTGCGGGACCTGCGCGCCGCGCTGCTGGGCTACGACTTCGACCGCGCCGAGGTCGACCGGGCGCTGGCCGGCTACCTGGCCGCCCGCGCCGAACTGGGCGACCGCCCCTCCGAGGGCGAGCTGGAGCTGGTCGCGCTGTTCGCCGACCTGTCCGAACTGAGCCGCAACCGGCCCGCCGGGGCCTCCGACGCCGAGCGCGACGCCCAGGTGCACAGCCCCCGCGAGCTGTTCCACGGCTACCTGCAGAGCCTGGACGTGGAGCGCGCCGCGGTCACCCCGGCGTTCGAGGCCACACTCACCGCGGTCCTGGCCCGCTACGGCGTCACCGGCCTGGACCGCACCCCCGAGCTGGAGGACGCGGTCTTCCGGATCTTCCTCACCCAGCAGCGGATGGCCGCGCACGTGGAGGCCGTGTCCGGGCTGCTGCGCGCCTGGCTGGCCGGGGCACAGCCCGCCCAGGCCATCGCCGAGCGCGCCGGGCTCACCCTGGAGCACCTGGTGGCCGCCACCCAGGTCCGCTTCCCGGCCGTGTCCGACCTGGCCCGCGGCGCCGTGTTCCGCTGGTTCACCCAGCCGCTGCTGCGCCGCAACCGCGCCGAGGTGTACGCGGCGGTCCGCGACGACCTGCGCCACCTGGACAAGAACCCCGACGCCCCGGACCGCGCCGAGCGCATCCAGGCCATGGTGGCCGGGTCCGAGCCGCTGGTCCGCCTCATCGGGCAGCGCATCGGGCGACCCGGCCGCGACCACGGGCCGCTGCTGGAGGTGCTGACCCGCCGCTACTACGGCAACCGCGGCCTGTCCGCGGTCTCGGTCGGCGAGACCGCGGGCTGCCGGACGGTCACCGCCGACCACGCCGACCCGCGGGGCGCCACCCGCCTGTTCACCACCGCGGTGGACATCTCCGCGCTGCCCGCAGCGCTGGAGGCCGTCGCCGCGGCCGCGGTCGGCGCGCCCGAGCGGGGCTTGGTCGCCGACCTCTACATCGGCTGGGAGGACCAGCCGGACGTGGACGCGATGGCGGTGCGCCTGGGCGAGCTGCTGGCCGGCCGGGAGTTCCCGGCGGGCGTGCGCCGCATCACCACCACCGTGGCCGGCGCGGGCGGCACCGTGATGCACCACCACTTCACGTTCCGCCCCGGAGAGGACGGCCTGTCCGAGGACCGGCTCATCCGCGGCCTGCACCCCCAGCTGGCCCAGCGGCTCCAGCTGCAGCGGCTCCAGGAGTTCGACCTCACCCGGCTGTCCTCCGCCGACGAGGAGATCTATCTGTTCAAGGCCGTGGCCCGCAGCAACCCGGCCGACGAGCGGCTCATCGCGCTGAGCCAGGTCCGCGACCTCACCCCGCTGCGCGACTCCGAGGGCCGCCTCATCGCGCTGCCCGCCGTGGAGGACACCCTCAGCGGCTGCCTGGAGGCCATCCGCAACGTCCAGGCGCGGCGGCCCCAGCACAAGAGGTTCGACACCAACCGCATCCTCATGTACGTCTGGCCGTCGACCGAGATCGACCTCGATGAGCTGGACACCCTGGTGCAGCGCATCCTGCCCACCACCGAGGGCGCCGGGCTGGAGGAGGTCCAATTCGTGGCCCGCCAGCGCAACGCCGGCGGCGAGCTGGCCGAGGTCGCGGTGCGGATCACCCTGGACCCCGCCCAGGGTCCGCAGGTGCACATCGACCGGCCCTCCACCGAGCCGGTCCCGGTCCTGGACAACTACCGCCAGAAGGTGCTGCGCGCGGCCCGCCGCGGCACCGTCTACCCCTACGAGCTCACCGGCATGCTCACCGGCCCTCAGGGCTCCTTCGTCGAGCACGACCTCGACGGCGACGGGAACCTGGTGCCGGTGGACCGCCCCAAGGGCGGCAACACCGCGGCGCTCGTCGCGGGCGTCGTCACCACGCCCACCGCGCTGCACCCGCAGGGCGTCACCCGGGTGGTGCTGTTCGGCGACCCGACCAAGGCGCTGGGCGCCCTGTCCGAGCCCGAGTGCTCGCGGGTGATCGCCGCCCTGGACCTGGCCGAGCGGATGGGGGTGCCGCTGGAGTGGTTCGCCCTGTCCGCGGGCGCCCGCATCTCCATGTCCTCGGGCACCGAGAACATGGACTGGGTGGCGGCCGCGCTCCGGCGCATCGTCGAGTTCACCCAGGCCGGTGGCGAGATCAACATCGTGGTCGCGGGCATCAACGTCGGCGCCCAGCCGTACTGGAACGCCGAGGCGACGATGCTCATGCACACCAAGGGCATCCTGGTGATGACGCCGGACTCGGCGATGGTGCTCACCGGCAAGCAGTCGCTGGACTTCTCCGGCGGCGTGTCCGCCGAGGACAACTTCGGCATCGGCGGCCACGACCGGGTCATGGGCCCCAACGGCCAGGCCCAGTACTGGGCGCCCGACCTGCCGGCCGCCCGCGACGTGCTGATGGCGCACTACGAGCACACCTACATCGCCCCGGGCGAGGAGAAGCCGCGCCGGGCGCAGACGACCGACCCCGTCGGCCGCGACGTGTCCGACTACCCGCACCGGGTCGACGGCAGCGACTTCACCACGGTCGGGGAGATCTTCTCCGCCGAGCACAACCCGGACCGCAAGAAGCCCTTCGACATCCGCACGGTCATGCGCGCCCTGTCCGACCTGGACCACCCGGTGCTGGAGCGCTGGGCGGGCATGGCCGACGCCGACACCGCGGTGGTGCAGGACGTGCACCTGGGCGGGCAGCCGGTCTGCCTGGTCGGCATCGAGTCGCGGTCGGTGCCGCGGCGCGGCTTCCCGCCCGCCGACGGCCCCGACACCTACACGGCGGGCACGCTGTTCCCCAAGTCGTCCAAGAAGGTCGCCCGGGCGATCAACGCGGCGTCGGGGAACCGGCCGCTGGTGGTGCTGGCGAACCTGTCCGGGTTCGACGGCTCGCCGGAGTCGATGCGCGCCCTCCAGCTGGAGTACGGCGCGGAGATCGGCCGGGCGATCGTCAACTTCGACGGCCCGATCGTGTTCTGCGTGATCTCCCGCTACCACGGCGGCGCGTTCGTGGTGTTCTCCAAGGCGCTGAACCCGAACATGACGGTGCTGGCCCTGGAGGGCTCGTTCGCGTCGGTGCTCGGCGGCGCCCCGGCGGCGGCCGTGGTGTTCTCCGGCGAGGTGGACAACCGGACCGCGCGCGACCCGCGCGTGGTGGAGCTGCAGAACCGGGTGGCCGAGACCAGCGGCGCCGAGCGGGCCGGGCTCAACACCAGCCTGGCCGAGGTGCGCGCCTCGGTGCGGGCCGAGAAGCTCGGCGAGGTGGCCGCGGAGTTCGACCGGGTGCACAGCATCCAGCGCGCGGTCGAGGTGGGCTCGGTGGACGCGATCATCGGCGCGGCGGAGCTGCGGCCGCGGATCATCGAGGCCATCGAGCACGGCCTCAAGCGCTGACCGGCGCCTGAGAGGGCCCGGCGCCGTGTGAATTCATATGGGCCGCCGGGCCCTTTCGCGTGCCCGCCGCCGGTGGCGGTGCGAGGCGGCGCGAGGCGGCCGGAACCGGCGGATCCGCGCAGGGAGCCGCCGGATCCGCGCGCGCGGCCCCGGATCGGCGGCGCACGGGGCCCGGCGGGACCAGAATCGGTACAGGTGCCGGGGGCGGCCCGCACCCGCGCGCAGAGGGGATCCGAGGGTGTACGTGAGGACGTTCGGGCCGGCCGGGGCCCCGGCCGTGCTGCTCCTGCACGGCGGGGGCGTCGCCGGGTGGATGTGGGACCCGCTGCGGGAGCGGCTCGGGGACGGGGTGCGGCTGGTCGTCCCCGACCTGCCCGGGCACGACCGCGGCGCCGACGCACCGTACCGTTCGCACGAGCGGACGGTGCGGGAGCTGGCCGACCTCCTCGAACAGGAGCGGGGCGGCCCCGCGGCGGTCGTCGGGTTCTCGCTCGGCGCCCAGCTCGCGGTGCTGCTGGCCGCGCACCGGCCCGACCTCGTCGACCGGGCCGTGGTGGTGAGCGCGCAGGCGGTGCCCACCCCGTTCCCCGCGCTGACGGTCGGCCTGGTCGGCGCGACCGCCGGGCTCGCCCGCCACAGGCGGTTCGCCGAACTCCAGGCCAGGGAGCTGTTCATCCCCGAGCCGCTGATGGATGACTACCTGCGCACCTCCGCGGGGATCTCCCGGCGGACCCTGACGGCGGTCGTCGGCGAGAACATCCGGTTCACGGTGCCCGCGGGCTGGGCGGACTTCCCCGGCCGGGCCCTGGTGCTCGCGGGCGCCCGGGAGCGGAGGTTCATGCGTGACTCCGTCCGCGTGCTCCACGAGGCGCTCCCCGGCAGCGAGGCCGACATCGTCGAGGGGTGCGGGCACGGCATCCCCCTCCAGCGGCCCGACCTGCTCGCGGGGCGGCTGCGGGAGTGGCTGTAGCCGCGCCTATGCTCGTCCCGTGCGGAACGGGCGGCGGGGGACGGCGGACGGGGACGCGCGACCGGAGTCGGTCACCGTGGACGTCCGGACCGTCACCGCGCCGGTGCGGCCGACCGCCTCGGAGCGGATCACCCTGGCCTTCGTACGGTCGGGGGCGGCCGTGCTCCTGGGCGGGTTCGGGGAGCGGCGGGTGGAGCGGGGCGGCGTCGTCATGCTGGGGGCGCACGCCCTGTGCGGCTGGGAGCCGGACACCGCCGTCGAGGTCGTGACCGTGGCGCTGGACCGCGACTACGTGCTCGACCAGCTGTACTGGCAGCACCGGCCGTGGGTGGACGGCCGGGACGAGGCGCACGACATCCTCGACGCGGTCTACGTCCGCCCCGCGCGCGTCCTCTCCCTGGACGAGGAGACGGCCGGGCGGGTCTTCCCGCTCCTGGAGGAGCTGGCGGACCTGAGCGGCCGGGAGCCGAGCCCCGCCGCCTTCTACCGCGCCCAGGCCCTGCTGTTCACCGTGCTCGACCTGGTCCGCCCGTTCGTCGGGGCGGCGACGTTCGCCTCCCCGGAACGGCGCCGGCGCTCCCGGCGCACCGACCCGCCCGCGGGGCACCTGGCGTCCCTGCGCGCGGAGGCGCGCCGCGCCGCGGCCCTGCTCCGGGAGGACCCGGCCGGGCCCTGGACGCTGGACGGGCTCGCGCACCGGGTGCACCTGTCCCCGTCCCAGCTCGGCCGGGTGTTCGCGGAGGCCTTCGGCTGCGGCCCGATGGCGTACCTGGCCACGGTCCGGACCGAACGCATGGCGCACCTGCTGCGGACCACCGACGACCCCGTCGTCGTCGTGGCGCGGCGCGCTGGCTGGAGCGACCCCGACCACGCCCGCCGCGTCTTCCGCCGGAGCCTGGGCGTCACCCCGACGCGCTACCGCGCGGGCGGGCGCCGGTGAGCCCGGGGGCACTCCGCGCACATTTTTCGCCTTACCGTCCTTGACGCGCCCCCGGCACCACGGAAGCCTCTGACCGACAGCCGATTCGGGTGTGCGACGGCGGCCGCGCCGTCCACCCGGGCACTTCCCCCACGTCCCCCTCCCCCGACCCAGCCCCCCCGATCCCGAGCAGTCGACCCCCTTCCGGTGTGAGTGCCGTCCCGTGGTCCCGCGGCCGATCCGATCACTCCCGTCCGCCCCCGCCCGAACGGCGGTGGCGCCACTTGCCGTGGACGCCGGGCCATCCGCCCGCTCCGCGCCGAGCGAAAAGGACGCAATGGGACGCATGACATGGAACGGGTCGCGGCGTGCGGGCCGCACCGGGCTCGCCCTCGGGGCGGCCGCAGCGCTACTGCTGCCGACGGCGGTGCCCGCGGCGGCCGCACCCCGGGCGACGGCCCCGGACCTCGACGGGCCCGCGGTGGTGGAGGTCCTCCTGGACGACCGCGCCGACCTCGACCGGCTCGTGGAACTGGGCGGCGACATCGCCCGGCTGGACGCGGCGGACGGCGGCGGGTTCGTCGCCCAGGCCGTGGTCGGCCCCTTCGACGTGGAGGCCTACAGCGACGCCGGGCTCACCTTCGGCGAGGTGATCTACACCGAGGCCGACGCGCAGGACCGCATCGACGAGCGCGAGGAGACCATCGAACGGCTCCAGGCCGAGAACGGGCCGCACGACACCCCCCGGACGCTGGCGGCCACCGACGGGCTGGAGATCCTGCGGGCGGACTACTTCCGCAGCCGCACCGGCGACCACCTGTCCGTGGAGGTCCGCTCCGACTTCGGGCAGGCCGAGAACTTCCAGCTGACCGTGGAGCGCGACGCCGGGCCCGGCACCGAGTTCGGCGACGGGGGGACCCAGACCCTGAGCCGGTTCGTCGACGTCGGGGTGTACATGTACCACCGCGGCCAGGCCACGGTGGACGAGCGGCCCGAGCGCATCCGGGTGACCAGCCCGCACGGGGGGACCGCCGTCGCGGAGGTCACCGAATGGCTGCCCGACCCGCGCGGCCCCGGGGACCCGCTGCCCTACACCGACTTCCTCAACGCCTACATGACCCCGGGCGAGCTCTATGAGCGGATCCACCAGATCGCCGCCGAGTACCCCGACATCGCCGAGGTCATCGAGCTCCCGCACCGCACCAACGGCTACCGGCGCCACGCGCAGGCGATCCTCGGCGTGGGCGTCAACGGCCAGAACGCGAACCGCGGCGTCATCGTGGAGTCGCTCGCCTACGGCCACGAGGGCGGCAACGACGTCGTCGTGGACCTGGTCGACCCCGGCGCCCCCGACGCGGGGCTGTCCGTGGGCGTGGACGGCTCCGAGATCACCGTGTCCCTGGCCACCGACGGCTCCGGCGCGGTCACCACGACCGCGGCCCAGGTCGTGGCGGCGGTCAACGCCGAGGCCGGCGGCCTGGTCCGCGCCTTCACCTACCGGAACAACGCCGGCGCCGGGGTGGTGCAGGCCGAGCGGGTCCGGGCGAGCGACTTCCTCAACGCGCCCGACGACGTCTCCCGCGAACCCGCGCCGGTCTACGCGCTGCGCATCGGCGCCACCCGGGACGGCTCCAAGACCGGCGTGCTGGGCTACGCCCAGGAGCACGCCCGCGAGTGGCAGACCCCGCTGGTGACCATCGAGACCGCCGAGCGCCTGGTGCGCAACTACGGCATCCACGACACCACCACCGAGCTGGTGGACGAGCTCGACATCTTCCTGATGCCGTCGTTCAACCCCGACGGCGCCAACTACTCGTTCTACGACGTGCCGCTGCACCGCAAGAACATGACCAACTACTGCCCCACCGACGGCGCCCGCGACCAGTGGGCCGTCGAACAGGGCGCCCAGTGGGGTGTGGACAACAACCGCAACTACGGCGCCTACACCCTGTGGGACGGCTACTCCGGGGCCTCCTTCAGCTGCACCAGTGGTACCTTCGCCGGGCCCGAGGAGCTGGGGCCGCTGTCGCAGCCCGAGAACAAGAACCTGGTGTGGCTGGTCGACACCCACGACAACATCGACTTCTCCATGAACATCCACTCCTCCGGCGACTACTTCATGTGGTCCCCGGGCGCCTACATCGTCGAGGGGCGCGTCCCCACGCCCCGGCCGACCGCGATGCAGGAGGCCTACTTCTGGGAGTCGTCGGCGAGCATCCTCGGCGCGATCAAGGAGCACCGCGGCACCGTGGTGACCCCGGCCCGCACCGGCCCGATCATCGACGTGCTGTACTCCGCGGCGGGCAACTCCGGCGATCACCTCTGGTACGAGAACGGGATCTTCGCCTGGAACTTCGAGCTGGGCCAGGCGGGCTTCCAGCCGCCCTGGGACGAGGCCCACGCCCAGGGCATGGAGTACGCCAACGGCCTCTACGACATGCTCGAAGTCGCCCTCGCATACCAGAAGGACCGGTACAGGCCGCGCTCGGACGCCTCCCCGCGCGCGGGCGCGCACACCGGCCCGGTGGAGGTCGCCTTCCGGACCAACGAACCCGCCGAGATCTACTACACCCTCGACGGCAGCCGCCCGGACTACAGCTCGCCCCGCCTGGAACTGACGGGCGTGCGCGGGGACCTGGAGACCCTCACCCTGGAGGAGACGACCACCGTCCACTGGTTCGCGGTGGACATCGCGGGCAACGTCGAGGGGGGCTACAACCCCGACGGCAACGCCCGCAACCACCGCCGCGGCACCTGGACCATCACCGACTAGCGCCCGCGGGGGGACGGACTCAGGCGAAGTCGGCCTCCGTCATCCCCGCGGGACGACCCGGCGGCCACCGCACCAGCTCGACGCGGTGGCCGTCGCGGTCGTCCACCCGGGACGTCCGGCCCCCCGGGCCGGGTTCCGCGGGGAACCCGGCCCCGATGCCCCTGCCCGCGAGGTCGGCGATCACGGCGTCGAGGTCGTCCACCTGGATGACGAGGTGGTTCACAGCCCCGGTGCCCCGGACCGGCCGCGCCGGGTCGTGCACGAGTTCAAGGCTGACGAACGGGTCGTCGGGCAGCCGGCCCAGCTCGACGTACCCGAGCCCGGTGTAGAAGGCGAGCGAGCGCTCCAGGTCGGTGACCCGCAGGCCCAGGTGCAGCATCCGCATACCCGGCACCCTGACCCCGGCCGAAGCGACGGAGCGGTCCGGCGGGGCCGTCAAGGCGCGGCCTCGCGTTGTCAGGGATCGTTCCGCCCACCCCGCCGATCTGCGCGGCCCCGGCCGCAGGGGGGTACCTCGGGGGGTTCGGGGGGTCTCCCCCCGGTAGGCGGGACGCAACGACCCTGCGAGGTGGCCGAAGGCCCCCGAGCAGGGTCGTGTGAGAGTGGAATGGACCCTGCGCAAACCAACTACAACCCACGAGGCGCGGCCTCGCGTTGTAAGAGAGGGCCCCATCCACCCCGCCGATCACCGCGGTCCCGGCCGCAGGGGGGTACCTCGGGGGGTTCGGGGGGTCTCCCCCCGGTAGGCGGGACGCAACGACCCTGCGAGGTGGCCGGAGGCCCCCGAGCAGGGTCGTGTGAGAGTGGAGTGGGCGCGAAGGGACTCGAACCCCTGACCTATTGCTTGTAAGGCAATTGCTCTAACCAGCTGAGCTACGCGCCCCTGCGTCGCAGGCGATCATACCGCTTCGGGGCGGCGGCCCGCGCGCGGTTTTCGCGTCCCGGTTCAGGCCAGGGCGCGCAGGTGTTCGAGGTAGGCGTCCGTGTCGCGGGGCTCGGAGATCGGGGTGAGCGTGCTCCAGCGGACGACGCCCTCGGCGTCGATGAGGAAGGTCCCGCGGCGGGCGGTGCCGCGGGTGGGGTCGAAGACCCCATAGGCGTCGGCGACGGCCCCGTGCGGCCAGAAGTCCGACAGCAGGGCGAACGGGAACGCCTCCCGGTCCGACCAGGTGCGCAGGGCGAAGACCGAGTCCACCGAGATGGCCAGCACCGTGCCCAGTTCGGCGAGTTCGGCGTGGCGGGCGCTCAGCTCGGCGAGCTCGCCGGAGCACACGCCGGAGAACGCCAGCGGGTAGAACACCGCCAGGACCGGCCGGCCGCGCAGCGCGGAGAGCGCGGTGTCCCGCCCGTACTGGTCCGGGAGGGTGAAGTCGGGGGCGGCGGCCCCCGGCACGATGTCGGTCATCTACTCGTTCGTTCGGTCGTGTGCGGGCGTCCGTCAGCGCCGCGCGCCCGCAGGCGGGACGCGCGGCACCGGATGCGTCACCCCGTACGGGTGATGTCCGTCACCGCTTGGGCACGACCAGGCGCGTTCCCGACCAGTCCGCTCCGACGCTCACCGCACTGGTCTGGGACAGACCGGAGGTGGTGGCCGCCTCGGCGACATCGTTGGGGGACACGTGCAGTTCACGGCCCGCCTTGGGGGTCAGGACCAGGATCGTGCCGCCGTCGGCGATGGTGGTCACCACGTCCACGAGGACGTCGGTCAGGTCGCCCTCCTCGTCGGACCTCCACCACAGCAGTGCGGCGTCGACGTCGCCGTCGTAATCCTCGTCGACCAGCTCCTCACCGGTGAGCTCGGCGATGGATGCGCGCAGGTTCTCGTCGACGTCGTCGTCGAAGCTGAATTCCTGCACCACCTGACCCGGCTTGAATCCGAGTCGGTCAGCCAAGTCACGCTCGCTCTGTGCCTGGCCCGCGGTCGCGCTCACGAAAGTTCTCCTCCACAGATGGTTTTTCTCAATCTTGCCTGCACGAAGCAGTTGTCACAACGATGCCGGGCCTTTTCCGCCACCCGTCACGTGTGCCCGCGACCATCGCTGATGGCCTAGTTCACACGCTAGCGGGCCCGTCCGTCAACGTGTTCCCGTCGCCGGGCCGCCCCAGCGCCTCACCCGGAGGGGAGGAAGGACAGCCGGACCGTGCGGTCGGGGTTGTCCACGTTGAGGTCGACCACCGCGATGGACTGCCATGTTCCCAGTCCCAGGCGGCCCGAGAACACCGGAACGGTGGTCTGCGGGGCGACGTAGGCCGGCATGACGTGCGACCTGCCGTGTCCCAGCGTCCCGTGTGCGTGCCGCCACCGGTCGTCGGCGGGGAGCAGGTCGTCGAGGTTGGCCAGGAGGTCGTCGTCGGAGCCCGCGCCGAGTTCGATGATCGCCACACCCGCGGTGGAGTGCGGGACGAAGACGTTGAGCAGGCCGTCGCCTCCATTATCGGCGACGAACTCGTCGCACTGGCGGGTGATGTCGGTGATGCTCTCCGATCCGCCGGTGTGCAACTCCAGGATCTGTGTCCGCATAGCGTCACCTTCGCGCAGGCTGGGCTCTCGTGCAACCATCCCGTTTTCGGCCTGTGGATGGCGATACGGTCCGGGAGGGGCCATACTCGTCCACTACGTGTGCTGACCCGGCCGAAACGAGGGAGAACGGTGACCGCCTCTTTACCGCTGGGGCCCGTGCTGCGGCACGTCGGCCCGACCACCGCGACCGTGTGGGTGCAGGCGTCCGCGCCCGGCCGGGTCCGCGTGGTGGCGGACGGCGGGGTGACGGCGGCCGCGGACACGTTCACCGTGCACGGCCACCACTACGCCGTGTGCGAGATCACCGGCCTGGAACCGGGCTCGGCGCTGCCGTACGAGGTGTTCCTGGACGAGGAGCGGGTGTGGCCGGAGCCGGGGTCGGCGTTCCCGCCGAGCACGCTGCGCACCCTGGACCCGGACGCCCCGGCCCGGCTGCTGTACGGCTCGTGCCGTACCCCCACCGGTGGCGCCCCCGAGGGGGTGGTCCGCTACGGGCCGGACCTGCTGCGGGCGACGGCCCGGCGGCTGGCCGCGGAGTCGGCGCAGGACAACCTGGTGCTGCTGCTCATCGGCGACCAGGTGTACGCCGACGAGATCCAGGAGTCGATGCGCGCGTTCCTGCGCGGGCACCGGGAGGAGACCGGCGGCGAGGGCCCCGAGGACGAGGTCGTCCACTTCGACGAGTACGCCGAGCTGTACCGGCAGTCGTGGAGCGACCCGCAGGTGCGGTGGCTGCTGTCGACGGTGCCGACCCTGATGGTGTTCGACGACCACGACGTCCGGGACGACTGGAACACCTCGGCGGCCTGGCGGCGCGCCATGGACGGCCACCCCTGGTGGCGCACCCGGATCACGGCGGGGCTGGGCGCCTACTGGGTCTACCAGCACCTGGGCAACCTCTCCCCCGACGAACGCGACAAGGACCCCCTGTGGGCGCGTGTGCGCGCCGCGCGGGCCGACGCCGGGGAGGAGGTGGACGCGTTCGCGCTGCGGGCGCACGAGGAGCCGGAGTCCTACCGGTGGAGCCACCGCCACGACATCGGCGGCGTGCGGGTGCTGATGCTCGACACCCGGTGCGGCCGCGCCCTGGGCGAGGGCGACCCCTCGGACGGCTCCCGGTCCATCCTGGGGGCGTCGGGGCACGCCTGGCTGGACGAGCACCTGACCGGCGGGCCCGACCACGTGGTGGTGGCCTCGACGGTGCCGGTGCTGCTGCCGCCCGCGGTGCACCACCTGGAGGCGTGGAACGAGGCGGTGTGCGCGGGCGCCTGGGGCGGGTGGCTGCGCGGCCCCGCCGAGCGGCTGCGCCAGGCCCTGGACCTCGAACACTGGGGTGCGTTCCGGTACTCGTTGGAGCGGCTGGCGGACGCGGTGGGCCGGGTGGCGCGCGGCGAGCGCGGTCCGGCCCCGGCGTCGGTGCTGCTGCTCAGCGGCGACGTCCACTTCTCCTACACCGCCCCGGCCCGGCACCGGGACGTGGGCGCGGGCGGGTCGACGATCCTGCAGCTGGTGTCCTCGCCGCTGTGCAACCGGCTGCCGGTGAACTTCCGCCGGATGGCGCGGCTGTCGGCGAGCGCGCCGGTGCACCTGGCGGGGCGGGTCCTGACGTGGCTGGCTCGGGTGCCGTCCCCGTCGCTGCGCTGGCGGCTGTCCTCGGGGCTCTACTTCGGCAACACCATCGGCGAGGTGTCCTTCACCGGCCGCACCGCGCAGGCCCGCTGGTACCACGTGGTCGAGGGCGGGCCCGACGCCCTGCCCGAGGTGCACTCCACCGTGGACGTCTGACCCGCCGGAAATCCCGTGGTGCCCTCCGGGGCCACAGGGCCGGGCCGGGCGGGTCCGGAGCGGGCCGCGGGGTCGGGGCGGCCGGCTCGGGAACGGCTCAGTGCTCGTACGGATCAGAGCTCGTACGAGTCAGGGCTTGTGCGGGTGGGGACGGGTGCTGGAGTGGCCGCGGCGGGTCTTGCGGACGGCCAGGCCCAGGGCCCCGCTGCCGCGCTCGATGAACTGCCGGGCGGCCCGGTTGACGGTGGCGCGCGGCCCGGAGCCCTCGCGCTTCTTCTGCGCCGCGTCCTCGGACTCCCCGTCGGCGGACGGCCCGTCCTCGTCGGCGGCCGGCCCGCCCAGGTGCGGGAGCACGGCGGTCGGCTTCTCCTCGGTCAGGTGCGGCAGGACCGCGGTGGGCTCCTCACCGTCCTTCCCGGAGTCCTTCCCGGCCGTGTCGCCGCCCAGGTGCGGGACGACCGCGGTGGGCTCGTCCGGGCCGGCCGTAGGCGCCGCGGGCGCCGCAGACACGGTCGGCGGGGCCACCGGGCGCAGCAGGTCGGTGCGCTCGTTGGCGGACACCGCGTCCTCCTGCGCGGCCTGCTCGACCTCCTCGCTCACGGCCTTGCGCCAGGCCCGCTCGGCGAGCTTCTGGCGCATGGACTCGCGGGAGCGCTCGACCCGGCGCGAACGCCAGGCCCTGGCCGCCGGGGTGAGGACCGGCCAGGTGACCTTGGCCGGGCGGGAGAGCGCGTGCCACAGGTAGGCGGTGGTCCCCCACGCCTCCATGGCGCGGCGGGCCCGGGTGATGGTGAAGAAGGTGGGCATCGCCAGCAGCAGCTGCGGCAGTGCCAGCGCCAGCGCGGCCAGCAGCGGGTACAGCCCGCCGCCCACCAGCGCCGCGGCGGCGCCGATCACCATCGTGGACAGGGCCAGCGCGATGCGCAGCCCGGTGAACTGGCGGAACCGGTGCAGCGCCCGGCGGGCGGACACCGGCGGAGCCAGCCCCTCGGGCAGCGGTGTGGGCTGGACGATGAGGGACATCAGCAGCGTGCCAACGCCCACACTCGTCGCCAGCAGGATCGTCCACCCCGAGGCCGACAGCGCACCGCCCACGAGCAGGGCGACCAGACCGACCACGGGAAGCGGCGCGGGCAGCCAGAAGAGCACCCGTCTGCGCAGCTCGCCCTCCTGTGTCGGCTGGAACACGAACTCGGTCACCGGATTATCCGTCCAGGACCATTTCCTCGGCCGTTCGACCACAGCGTTGACCCCCCAAGAACGTCGTGACCCGACGGTGTGCGCGGGCCCCCACCCGGGAGTGCCCTCAGACCGGACGGACCTCGCGCTTCACCGTTACAAAGCTATCCCTTTTCATGCGGTCCCCGGGCGCACACGGGCAGTAATAGACATACCCGGCGCAGGTGAAACTCGGATAAGGGGGCGCGCATCGTGGACTAACGATCAGGTTACGTCCCGGGTTCCCTTCCCGGTAGGGTCCCGGCGGTTTCAGGACGAATGACACATCCCACGTCAACCTTCCGCGGCCTCGGAGAGTCGCCCCAGCGCGACGGCGACCCGCAGCACGAACGAGCCCCGCCCGTCGGAGGGCGTGTGGCCGGTCAGCTCGGCGATCCGGCTGAGCCGGTAGCGCACCGTGTTGGGGTGGACGAACAGCATGCGGGCCGTCGCCTCCAGCGACGACGCGTGCTCCAGGTACACCGACAGGGTGTCCAGCAGCGGCGACCCGGCCCCGGCCAGCGGCAGGTACACCTCCCGCACCAGCTGGGCGCGCGCCTCGGCGTCCCCCTGGAACGCCCGTTCCGGGAGCAGGTCGGCGGCCGACACCGGGCGCGGCGCGTCCGGCCAGGCCACCGCGGCCCGCAGCCCGCTGACGGCGGCCCGCGCCGACGCCCCGGCCGAGCGCAGGTCGGGCACGACCGGGCCGACCACCACGGGCCCCGGGCCGAACAGCCCGGTCAGCGGCTCGGCGGCGGCCCCGGGCAGGTCCTCGGCCGGGTAGCGCTCCCCCACGCCCACCACGACGACCACGCGCCGGCCCTGGGTTCCGGCCAGGACGTCGTGGCTCAGGCGGCGCGCGGCCGAGCGCAGGTCGTCCAGGACCTTGGCCTCGTCGTCGCCCTCGGCGATCTCCCCGGCCACCGTGATCACCGGGGCGAGCGACCAGCCCAGCGCCGACCCCCAGGTCTGGAGCCCGTCCTCCCGGTCGCCGTGCAGCAGGGCGTCGACGATGAGCGCCTCCAGCCGGGCGTCCCAGGCCCCGCGCGCCTCGGCGGCGCGGGCGTAGACCTTGGCGGAGCTGAACGCCACCTCGCGCGTGTAGCGCAGCACGGCCTCGCGCAACTGCTGGGCGCCGCCGGGGGCGGCCAGCTCGTCGACCTGGCCCTCGACCACGTCGATGACGACGCGGATCATGTCGACGGTCTGCTGTAGGGACACCGAGCGGGTCAGCTCGCGCGGGGCGGTGCCGAAGACCTCGACGGTGATGGCGGGGCGGCCCCGCCTGGGGTTGCGGAACCAGTCGACGAAGGCCGCCACCCCGGACTGCGCGACCAGGCCCACCCAGGAGCGGTCCTGGGCCGACATGCGGCGGAACCAGCCCAGGCGTTCCTCCATACGGGCGACGGCGGCGGTGCCCAGGGTGCCCATGGAGCGCTCCAGGCGGCGGACCGTTTCGGCGCGGACGCGCTCCTGCTCGTCGATCCCGGCGTTCTCATCGGTGTTCACCCCTCTAGGTTCGCATCCCCCGCCCCCGGGGATCGCTCTCAACCCCGGCGCTCCGGGGCTGAAGCCCTCCGGGACGCGGCGGGAAGGCCCCCTGACTGCGGGGATGTACCGTCGGAGGGTGACCCCTCTCACCGGCCTGCGGGCTTGTGGACACACGTCGGACACGGGTTTGTGGGGTTCCCACAAGCACCTCCGAGCGAACTTCGTGTGCCTCCCCCTCCAACCGGTGATCTCCTACAGGGCAAGGTGGATGTCGTGCTTGTAATCGTTGCTCCCGGCCAAGGTGCCCAGGTCCCCGGTTTCCTCTCCCCGTGGCTCGAACTGCCCGGCGTCGCCGCGCAGCTCGCCGCGTGGTCGGAGGTCGTCGGGCTCGACCTGGTGCGCTACGGCACCACCGCGGACGCCGACGAGATCCGCGACACGGCCGTCGCCCAGCCGCTGCTGGTCGGCGCGGGCCTGGTCGCGGCCTCGGCGGTCCTGGGTCCGCTCACCTCGCCCTCCCCGGCCCTGCCGGCGGAGGCCTCCCTCGTGGACGCCGTCGCCGGACACAGTGTCGGCGAGTTCACCGCCGCCGCGGTGGCCGGTGTGCTCTCCCCCAAGGACGCGCTGTCCCTGGTGGCCGAACGCGGCCGCGGCATGGCCGACGCCGCCGCCCGCACCGAGACCGGTATGACCGCCGTCCTGGGCGGCGACCGCGAGCAGGTGCTGGCGGCCATCGCCGCCGCGGGGCTCACCCCGGCCAACGACAACGGCTCGGGGCAGATCGTCGCCGCGGGCACCACCGCGCAGCTGGCGGCGTTCGCGGAGAACCCGCCGGAGAAGGCCCGGCTGCGCCCCCTGTCAGTGGCGGGCGCCTTCCACACCGAGCACATGGCCCCGGCCGTGGAGCGGGTGCGCGCGGCCGCCGACACCCTGTCGCCCTCCGACCCGGTGGTGCCGATCCTGTCCAACGCCGACGGCGCGGTGGTCGAGAGCGGCAAGGAGTACCTGGACCGGCTGGTCTCCCAGATCTCCTCCCCGGTGCGCTGGGACGCCTGCACGCAGACCCTGGCGGATCTGGGCGTCACCGCCCTCATCGAGCTGACCCCCGCGGGCACCCTCACCGGTCTGGCCAAACGCGCCCTGCGCGGCATCGACACCCTCGCGGTCAAGACGCCCGAGGACATCGAGCGCGCCGGCGCCCTCATCAAGGAGCACGCGGGGACCTCCGCCGCGGGCACCGACCAGGAAGGCTGACCTCATGTTCCCCACCCCGAGCGTGCCCGGCGGCGCGGCGATCCGCTCCTTCGGCGAGTACCAGCCCGCCCAGGTGGTCACCAACGCCGACCTGGAGCAGCGGGTCGACACCAGCGACGAGTGGATCCAGAGCCGCGTCGGCATCAAGGAGCGGCGCATCGCCGGTCCCGAGGACACCGTGGCGAGCATGGCCGTGGCCGCGGGCGGCAAGGCCCTGGCCGCCGGCGGGCTGTCCCCGGAGGACATCGACCTGGTGATCGTGGCCACCTGCACCCCGCAGGACCAGATCCCCAACACCGCGGCGACCGTCGCCGCCCGGCTGGGCATCGTCGCCCCGGGCGCGTTCGACCTCAACGCCGCCTGCGCCGGGTTCTGCTACGCCCTGGGCGTGGCCGCCGACATGGTGCGCGGCGGGAGCTCCCGCAACGTCCTGGTCATCGGCTCGGAGAAGCTCTCCGACTGGGTGGACTGGCAGGACCGCTCCACCTGTGTGATCTTCGCCGACGGCGCCGGCGCGGCCGTGGTCTCCGCCTCGGAGGAGAACGCCATCGGCCCGGTGGTGTGGGGCTCCTCCGGCGAGCGCGCCGACAAGATCTACCTGCGCGACCACAAGTACCTCTGGCAGGAGGGGCAGGCGGTCTTCCGCTGGACCACCACCGAGCTGTACAAGACCGCGCTGGAAGCGCTGGAGCGGGCGGGGGTGGCTCCCGAGGAGCTCACCGCGTTCGTCCCGCACCAGGCCAACCTGCGGATCGTCGAGTCGATCGCCAAGAAGCTGGGCGCGCCCCAGGCACTCGTGGCCCGCGATATCGTCACCGCTGGCAACACCTCCTCCGCATCCGTCCCGCTCGCGCTGTCGCGCATGATCGGACGCGGGGAGCTCCCGTCGGGGAGCACCGTCCTCACCCTGGGCTTCGGCGCGGGGCTGGTCTATGCCGCACAGGTGATCCGCATCCCCTGACGGCACGCGGCCGAAGATCCGGACCGCCTCCCCGTTCACAGAACACACGCAACAAGGAGAAGAAGCACATGGCTCACAGCGAGCAGGAGATCCTGGAAGGCCTCGGCGTCATCATCGAGGAGATCGTCGGCACCGAGCCCTCCGAGGTCACCCCGGAGAAGAGCTTCGTGGACGACCTCGACATCGACTCGCTGTCCATGGTGGAGATCGCCGTCGCCGCCCAGGACAAGTTCGGCGTGGAGATCCCCGACGAGCAGCTCAAGGACCTCAAGACGGTCCAGGACGTCATCACCTTCATCCAGAAGTGACCCGTCCGGGTCGCCGGGAGGCCGTCACCCCGGCCCCGGCGACCCGACCGGCCCACCCCGCCGGACCACCCCAGTCACAGCCTTCCGCCACGCCCGGCCCCGCAGCCGGGACCGACCCACGAAGGGCGATCGGATCATGACAAAGACCGATGTCGTCGTCACCGGCCTCGGCGCCACCACCCCGCTCGGGGGTGATGTCGCCACCACATGGTCCGCGCTCCTCGACGGCCGTTCCGGCATCAGCACGCTGCCCGAGGAATGGCACGAGAGCCTCCCGGTGCACTTCGCCGGGCGCATCGCGCAGGAACCCTCGGAGAAGCTCCCCAAGCCGCGGCTGCGCCGGCTGGACCGCACGCAGCAGTTCGCGCTCATCGCCGCCGAGGAGGCCTGGGCCGACGCCGGGGCCCCCGAGGTCGACCCGCTGCGCCTGGGCGTGGTGGTCTCCAGCGGCATCGGCGGCATCCTGACCATCCTGGAGCAGTACGACACCTTCCGTGAGAAGGGCTGGCGGCGGGTCTCCCCGTTCACCGTGCCCATGCTCATGCCCAACAGCCCGGCCGCCGCCATCAGCCTGGAGTACACCGCCCGCGCCGGTTCGCACGTTCCGGTCAGCGCCTGCGCCTCCAGCGCCGAGGCGATCGCCAACGGTGTCGACATGATCCGCGCCGGCCGCGCCGACATCGTCATCGCGGGCGGCACCGAGGCGGCGATCCACCCGCTCAACATCGCCTCGTTCGCGTCGATGCGCGCCCTGTCCACCCGCAACGACGACCCGCAGACGGCGTCGCGCCCCTGGGACAAGGACCGTGACGGCTTCGTCATGGGCGAGGGCGCGGGCATCGTCATCCTGGAGTCGGCCGAGCACGCCGCCAAGCGCGGCGCCCGGGTGTACGCCCACGCCTCCGGTGTCGGCTACACCAACGACGCCTACGACATCGTCCAGCCCGACCCGGAGGGCGCCGGCCAGTCCCGCGCCATCACCCAGGCGCTGGCCGACGCCGACCTGGCGCCCGAGGACATCGTGCACGTCAACGCGCACGCCACCTCCACCCCGGCGGGCGACGTGGGCGAGACCCGCGCCATCCGCGCCGCGCTGGGTTCGGCCGCCGACCGGATCGCGGTGACCTCCACCAAGTCCATGACCGGCCACCTGCTGGGCGGTGCGGGCGCGGTGGAGTCGATCGCCACCATCCTGGCGCTGCACGACGGCCGCATCCCGCCGACCATCAACATCCAGGAGCTGGACCCCGAGGTGGCCGTGGACATCGTCCGCGACAAGCCCCGGGACATGCCCTCCGGCGATGTCGCCGCGATCAACGAGTCCTTCGGGTTCGGCGGCCACAACGTGGCGCTGGTGTTCCGCCGGGCCTGACCCGGACACCGCGTCCGCGGACGCACGAGGGCCCCGCCGGGTTGGCGGGGCCCTTGTCCTCATTGGGGGAGCACCCGGCCAACGGCCCGTGAAGGTGAGCTGAACACCCGAGAAAACGCCTTCAGGTCGGCCGGGCCTGTCGCCACCATGGAGGGGTGACCACAGCGAACCCGCACCGGGCCCCCACGGTGACCGCTCCCCGATCGACCGGACCCATGCCCGCTCCCGACCGGCCGCCCCTGGGCTTCCAGCCGATCGTCGACCTGGACTCGGGCACCGTCGTGGCCGTCGAGATCATCTCGCCCGCCCCGGCCGGGGTCCGGAGCGGGCCCCTGGAGATGCCTCCGGGGGAACTGGAGGCGATCGCGGAGTGGTTGCTGGCCCTGGTGCGCGAGTCCGCGGAGACCGAGAGCCTGCTGCCGCTGGTGCTGCCGCTGCCCGCGCGGGCCCTGATGGCCCGCAACGGGTTCGTCGACCTGGTGGACAGCCTGCTGCGCCGGGCCGGGCGGCGGCCCCGCGACATCACGTTCATGCTCGGCGCCGAGCTGGCCGACCTGCCCCGCAAGGTCCTGGTGTCGGGGGTGGCCCGGCTGCGCAGCGCGGGCTTCCGGTGCGGTTTCGGCACCGCGATGGTGCGTCCCGACCTCGTGGTCGAGGCGACGCCCTTCCTGATGCGCATCGACCCGGGCGTCGTCGCCGGGGTGGCCACCGACCAGCGGCACGCCACCGTGGTGGAGGGCCTGGCCCGGATCGGCCGCGGCAGCGGGGTGTACGCCATGGCCGCGGGGGTGGACACCGCCGAGGACGTGGTGCGGCTGCGCCGCTGCGGGGTGAAGGTGGGCACCGGCCCGTTCTTCGCCGACGCCGCCTGGCGGCCCGGGAAACAGGTGAACCCGGTGCCCGAGCCGACCGCCGGGCAGGGGCGGACGGACGACGACGGCCCGCGGGTCGCCGAGTTCATGGTCCCGCCGGTGGGGTTCGACGCCGAGACCACCACCGAGCAGATCATCGAGGCGTTCACCGACGACAAGGCGCTCAACAGCGCCATCCTCATCGACCACCGGGAGCGGCCGGTGGGCGTGATCGACCGGACCCGGTTCCTGCTGTCGGTGACCGGCCGCTACGGGCACGCCCTGCACGCCAAGCGCCCCGCGATCCGGCTGGCGGAGTCGCCGCGCACGGTCCCGGCGTGGATGTCGGCGATCGCCGCGCTGCGCATCGCCGGCCAGGACACCGAGCGCGTCTACGACGACCTCGTGGTGGTCAACACCTACGGCCAGTGCCTGGGCGTGGTCCACATCAGCGACCTCATCCAGTCCCTCTCCCGCAGCTGACGCGGACGGTGACCGGGAACGGCGACGCCCCGCGCCGGGGGTCCGGGGCGGGGCGCGCGCGGTCGGGGTCAGCGCCGGGGCTCGGGGCCCTTGACGCCGGACGGGCTGTTGGTGGGCTGCTCGGCGGCGTCCTCCACCGGGGACAGCGGGGAGTGGCCCTCGGCGATGGCGCGGGCGATGCGCGCGCGGGTCTCCTCGTCGTTGAGGTAGTCCAGCTCGGGGCGCTTGGGCAGCAGGCCGTCGCCGGAGGAGCGGCCCATGGCGCGGCGGCGCAGCCACGGCACCAGGTACTGGCGGGCCCAGCGGCGGTTCTCGCGGCGGCGCAGGATGGCGGGCAGCTGCCGGGGCGGGGTGGTCCAGGGGTCGGCCCAGGACTCGCGCGGCCCCATCGGGAAGCCCAGCAGGTCGGCGATGCGGGCCGCCACGATCTGGTGGCCGGAGCCGTTGAGGTGCAGCCGGTCGTCACTCCAGGCGCGGGGGTCGGTGAGGGCGTTGAGCGCCCACATGTCGACGATCTCGGTCCCGGTGCGCTCGGCGATCGCGCGCATATGCATGCTGAACACGGCGATGCGGCCGCGGTAGTAGCGCAGCACGGGGATCCAGCCGGTGTCGTGCCCGGAGATGATGACGGTGCGGATGTCCGCGTCACGCAGGCGGCGGATGCCCCGCTCGAACTCCTCGGCGATGTCGTCCAGGTGGGAGCCCGGGCGCAGCACGTCGTTGCCGCCGGCCAGCACGGTGACCAGGTCGGGCTTCCACTCCAGGGTCCGGTCGAGCTGCTCGCCGAAGATGTGCTTCATGCGGCGGCCGCGCACGCCCAGGTTGGCGTAGCGGAAGTCCGCGGTCACCTGGCCGAGGTGCTCGGCGAGCCGGTCCGCGAAGCCGCGGTACTGGCCGCCGGGGCCGCTGTCGTCTTCCATCCCCTCGGTGATGCTGTCACCGATCGCCACATAGGACCGGATGGGCTCCGGTCTGTGCGAGGAAGCGGTCACGGGGGG
Source organism: Nocardiopsis protaetiae (assembly GCF_045446735.1). NCBI lineage: Bacteria > Bacillati > Actinomycetota > Actinomycetes > Streptosporangiales > Nocardiopsidaceae > Nocardiopsis > Nocardiopsis protaetiae. Next base: position 20,848 of record NZ_JBJJBV010000043.1, on the reverse strand, counting down.
ATTCATCTCAAGGTCTGTCACGTCAACCAATCATCCGGCTCGACCGTCCCACGCCGACTGGGCGCCGTAGGGTGCGCGGGTACGGAATCCTGGTACGGGTCGCGGTGGGTCGCCCCCCGTCTCCGAAACACCGTCGACCCCTGCGGCCGCGGGCGGCCACCCGGCTCGAAGGTCGTTCGGGCGAGGACAGTGCCCGTCCAGCATACCCGGGACCGGCAAGGCCGTGCCGATCACCGAACGCGCTGGTGGGCGCGCCCGCATCCTCCGCCTCCCATCGCTCGCCCCCGTTTCGGGAACGGGGAGCGGGCGTGAAGGCTCCGTGAACAACAACGACCGCACGGCGGGGGAAGAGCCGAATGTCCCTTATGAGGTGGATCACATATTCTTGCGGTTCCCCGTGGCGCGAATCCCGTGCTGAGGTGACCGACGCACCACGAACGGGGTGTTCTCCGCGAGGACCGGGGCGGCCTGGGGGTACCCATGTGGCGTCAAGGGACGTACGATCTCGGGAAGTGCTCACGGCACCCCTGTCCCCCGGCCGCCGTGCCCACCCGTGGCATCCCCATCCGCCTTCCGGGCGGGTCCCCCCGGCGGGTGAAGGGCGCGTACTGTGGTGCATCGAACCGAAGGCCCGTGCGGTTCCTCCCCAATTCACGTGCAGACACCAGGAGGTCGAGGTCCCCAGCGGATGAACGCCGTCTCTCCGATCTGCCTCGTCGACCTCGCGCCCGCGCTGCGCTGGTCGAGGTCGCCGGACGTGGCACCCCTGCTCCACCATGACCGGCTGATCGACGGCTGGTGGCAGTCGCTGCCGGTCGCCAGGGTCCTGGAGATCGCCGGTCCGCCCTGGCTGGCGCACGGGATCGCACGTCTGGCCGTGGAGCAGTGGGGACATGTGCCCCTGGCCGAGTTCCTGCCGAACCTGCGCACCCAGGAGGTGCGCTGCGAGGACCTCGCCGAGCCGGTGCGCACCGCGGTGCTGTCGACGGCCGGCGACTGGGACCACCTCGTCTCCAGCCCGCCCCAGGAGATCGCCTCCTGGCCGCTGGGCGACTGCCGCCTGATGGACGTGGTGAGCACCGTGGCCTGGCGGGCCCTACAGCCCTGCGGCGAGCTGCCCGGCGGGCCCACCCCCTCGGCCGCGCTGATGCTGGAGGCGGTGCGCACCATCGCGCACTGGCTGCCCGACACTGCGCCCGAGCACGTGCGCAACGCCCTGGACTACCTGACCACCGCCACCGGCTCCGACCAGGCCGCGGCCTCCGGGGGTGCCGGAAACGAGCCGGCGCCGCCGCAGACCCCGGCCACCCGGGCCATCCGCACGCTGCGGGCGCTGCGCGCCCAGCGCGAGGAGGACCGGCAGGAGACCGTCCTGCCGGCCGCCGTCGGCGGGCACGAGCCGGTGCCGATGGCCATGGTGAGCTCCGCCGCGATGATCCCCGGGTCGGCGCTGGAGGCCGAGGCCCCGGCCGCGAACGGCGTGGGCGACCTGCGCTCGCAGTTCCGCAGCTCGCTGCTGGGTCCCGGGCGGACCCTGCGCAGACCCAGCTTCGGGCCGCCCAAGCACCGGACCGAGCCGGAGGAGCGCCCGCCGGCGCCGGCGCTGGGCGAGCACCCCCTGGTGGACATGGTCGAGGAGATGTTCCGCTCCTGGCCCGACCTGGAGCGCACGGTGGCCGCCGAGCGGCTGTTCGCCACCGACCCGATCAGCATCCGGGTGCTGTCCGAGCAGATCGCCGTGGACGTCACCGACATCCGGTCCGCCCAGCGCAAGGTCGAGGAGCGGCTGCTGCGCTGGCTGAACTCGCCCGAGGGCGCCCCCATCACCAAGCACCTGCGGGACCTGTCGGAGCAGCTCGGCTCGGCCACCACGATCGACCGGTTGATCAACGCCCACCCGGACCACCCGGTGGAGGTGCCGACCCTGAGCACGCCGCTGTGGCGGGTGGTCATCACCCTGTTCACCGACCGGCGCATGCACAACGGCTGGCTCATCGCCGACGACCCGGGCCGCCTGCGCTGGCAGACCCGCGAGCTGCTGTCCGACGGCCCCGGCCTGACCGAGGCGGGCATCCGGCTGGGCCGGATCGGCATCCGCCAGCAGGAGCTGCGCGCCTGGCTGCTGAGCACCCCCGGGGTGAGCCTTCAGGACGGGTGTGTGCTCGTCGACCCGTCGGTGCCGATGGAGGCGCCCGGCGGCCAGCCCGGGCACACCGCGGACGACTCGGGGGCCACCACGGAGAACGGGCTGCCGATCCGCCGCCGCCTGGACGGTGCGGCGCCCGAGCCCGCACGCCCCGCGCCCGCACCCGCGCCGTTCCCGGTCCCCGCGGACATGCGGATGCCGGCGCCCCCGACGGCCCCCTCCCCCGCGCCGATGGCGCCGCCCGCCGCTCCGGGGCGTCCGATCCCGGGCGACCCGGCCATGGCGGCCCGCTGCTTCCGGGCACCGGACGGCCGCTGGTGGCACCGCATCGACATCACCGCCGACCACCTCAACGGCGCCCCGGTGGCGGTGCCCGCCGGGTACGCCACCCACCTGGGCCTGCAGCCCGGACGGCTGCTGTGCCTGACCGCGCCCGGCGCGGACCTGCTGGTCCTGGTCTGGCGGGACCAGCCGGCGTTCGACTCGCTGCGGCCGCTGCTGCGCCGCCAGGCCGCCCAGCCGGGCGACCGCGTCTTCATCACCGTGTCGGGCGACCGCCTGGACGCGCGCAAGCTGCCCGCGACCGACCTGAGCAACTACTCGCCGACCGCGCGGGCGCTGCACCTGAGCGGGTACACGGCGCCGTCCTCCACCGAGGAGGCGCTGAAGATCCTCTCCCGCCGGATCACCGACAGCGACGACCGGGCCCCGACCGATCCGCAGTCCCTGGTCGAGCTGCTCACGCGGCGGGGCGACAACGACATCGCGGGCGAGCTGCGCGCCGGATTGTTCGCCGCCCACTAGATCCGCCTCCCAGGCCCCCGGTCCCACGACCGGGGGCCTGGTTTTTTACCACCCGGGGACTTTCCCTCCACCTCACCATTCTTATAGGTTAGCCTTACCTAAGCACAGTTGAGGTGGTTCCCCTGCATACTTCCCGGCATTTGGCCCCCTCCCCGGCCGACCGCGCCAGAGCGGTCCTGGGCCGGCCCAACCCGGCCACCGTCACGACCCAGAGCGGCACCCTCCACCTGGTCGACCCGGTCTGCCACGTCCACCCCGGCGGCACGGTGAGCCTGCTACTCCCCCGGCGCCACCACCTGCTGGACGAGATGGCCCGCGGGCGCACCGCCGCCACCGTCGAGTTCACGGACACCAGCGCGGTGGCGCTGCGCGACCCCACGCGCTCCCTGCTGTGGATCAGCGGCACCCTCACCGCCCTGGACGAGGCGACGGCGCGCATGCGGGCCCTGAGGCTCATCCGCGACGACCCCGACGAGCGCCTGCTCGACATCGGCCACAGCCGCGTCATGGTCGCCCTGGACCCGTATCTGGTGGTGCACTCCGACACCGAGGGCTGCCACCTGCTCGGCAACGACGAGTTCCTCCGCGCCCGGCCGGACCCGCTGGGCCGCTGGGAGGGCCCCTGGCTGCGCCACCTGGAGGAGGACCACCCGGACCTGCTCGCCGCCCTGGCCGAGGCCTGCCCCGAGGACGTCCCCCCGGTCCCGCCCCGCCCCCTGGGCGTGGACCGCTACGGCATCACCCTGCGCTTCGAGGGCCCCGACGGCGACCACGACGTCCGGCTGCCCTTCGACCGCCCCGCCGAGGGGCCCGAGGACGTCGCCGCCGAGGTGCACGCCCTGGCGAGCCTGCCCGACTCCTGCGGCCCCTTCTAGGCTTCGGCCCGTGTCGCCGTCATCGGGAAGGCGCGCCGGAACGACGACGGGCCGGGCACCCGCGAGGGGTGCCCGGCCCGTTCGGCCGTCGGACGACTCAGACGTTGAAGCCCAGCATGCGCAGCTGGTCCCGCCCGTCGTCGGTGATCTTGTCCGGACCCCACGGCGGCATCCAGACCCAATTGATCTTGACCTCGCGGTCGAACTCCTCCAGCGCGCTGGTGGCCTGGTCCTCGATCACGTCCGTGAGCGGGCAGGCGGCGCTGGTCAGGGTCATGTCCAGGGTGATCACCGAGTCGTCGGCGTTCACCCCGTACAACAGCCCCAGGTCGACGACGTTGACGCCCAGCTCGGGGTCGATGACGTCCTTGAGGGCCTCGCCGATCTCCTCCATGAGCGCCTCGGCCTCGGGGGACAGCGGGACCTCGGCCGGGGCGGCCTCGGTCGTCGGGGTCTCGTTCTCGCTCACTGACATCAGACGCCTTCCTTCTCCAGGGACTGCGCTACCGCGTCCTTCCACGCCATCCACCCGAGGAGGGCGCACTTGATCCGGGCCGGGTACTTGGACACCCCCGAGAACGCGACCGCGTCCTCCAGGACCTCCTCGTCGGGTTCGCCCTTGCCCTTGGAGTGCATCAGCTCGTTGAAGGCCTCCAGGGTCCGCATCCCCTCGGCCACCGTGCGCCCGATCAGCAGGTCGGTCAGCACCGAGGTACTGGCCTGGCTGATCGAGCAGCCCATGCCCTCGTAGGAGACGTCGCTGACGACGGCCTGGTCGTCGAGCGCTCCGCCCCCCTGCGCCGGGGTCAGCGCCACCCGGAGCGTCACCTCGTCCCCGCAGGTGGGGTTGATGTGGTGCGCCTCGGCGTTGTGCGGATCCCGCAGCCCCTTGTGGTGCGGGTTCCGGTAGTGATCCAGGATGATCTCCTGGTACATCGCGTCCAGCTGCATGTGCGGGTTTTTCCTCGTTCGGTGGTCGCGTCGTAACGGGGTTCGGGTGCGGGCCCTAGCCCCGGGTTCCGAAGAACCCCTGCGCGTCCCTGATGGCCGCCACGAGCGCGTCCACGTCCTCCGTGGTGTTGTAGAGGTAGAACGACGCACGCGTGGTCGACTGCACCCCCAGGGTGCGGTGCAGCGGCCAGGCGCAGTGGTGGCCCACCCGGACCTCCACCCCGCGGTCGTCGAGCACCTGGCCCAGGTCGTGCGGGTGGATGCCCTCCACCTCGAACGACACCGCGCCGCCGCGGTCCACGGCGTCCGCCGGGCCGATGATGCGCAGCCCCTCGACGTCGGAGAGCGCCTTGAGCGCGTACTCCACGAGCGTGTGCTCGTGGGCGGCGACCCGGTCCATGCCCACGGCCGACAGGTAGTCGCAGGCCGCGGCCAGGGCCACCGCCTGCGGCGCCATCGGCACCCCGGCCTCGAACCGCTGCGGCGGCTCGGCCCAGGTGGAGTACTCCATGTGGACCACACCGATCATGGACCCGCCGGTGATGAACGGCGGCATGGCCTCCAGCAGCTCCCGGCGCCCCCACAGGACGCCGATGCCGTTGGGCCCGAGCATCTTGTGCCCGGAGAAGGCCAGGAAGTCCACGCCCAGCTCCGCCACGTCCACCGGCATGTGCGGCACCGACTGGCAGGCGTCCAGCACCGTCAGGGCCCCCACCTCGCGGGCCCGGGCGGCGATGTCGGCCACCGGGTTGACGGTGCCCAGCACGTTGGACTGGTGGGTGAAGGCGACCACCCTGGTGCGTTCGTTGACGAGGGTGCCCAGGTCCGAGAGGTCCAGGCGGCCCTGGTCCGTCACCGGGAACCACCGCAGGGTGGCCCCGGTGCGACGGCACAGCTCCTGCCAGGGCACCAGGTTGGCGTGGTGCTCCATCTCGGTCACGACGATCTCGTCGCCGGGACCCACCTGGAAGCGGCGCAGGCCCTCGTCCGCCGTGGCGGCGTTGCCCATCGCGTACGCGACGAGGTTGATCGCCTCGGTGGCGTTCTTGGTGAACACCACCTCGCCGGCGTCGCCGCCGATGAAGCGGGCGATGGTCTCCCGCGCCGCCTCGTAGGCGTCGGTCGCCTCCTCCGCGAGCTGGTGCGCACCGCGGTGCACCGCCGCGTTGTGGCGTTCGTAGAACTCACGCTCGGCGTCCAGCACCTGGCGGGGCTTCTGCGAGGTCGCCCCGGAATCCAGGTACACCAGCGGACGCCCGTCGCGGACGGTCCGGGACAGGATCGGGAAATCCTTCCGGATCGCCGCGACGTCGAGCGGGCCTTGGGCCCCACCGAACTCGCGGACCGTGGTCATGGGTTATGCGCCCGCCTTCACGAAACGCTCGTAGCCCTCGGCCTCCAGGGTGTCGGCCAGCTCGGAGCCGCCGGACTCGGCGATGCGGCCGTTGGCGAAGACGTGGACGAAGTCCGGCTTCACGTAGTTGAGGATCCGGGTGTAGTGCGTGATGAGCATGACGCCCAGGTCGTTGTTCTCCTTGGCGCGGTTGACGCCCTCGGAGACGACCTTGAGCGCGTCGACGTCCAGGCCGGAGTCGGTCTCGTCCAGGATGGCGACCTTGGGCTTGAGCAGCTCCAGCTGGAGGATCTCGTGGCGCTTCTTCTCACCGCCGGAGAAGCCCTCGTTGACGCCGCGGGCGGCGAACGCCGGGTCGATGGAGAGGTCCTTCATCGCGCCCTGCAGCTCCTTGGAGAACTGGCGGAGCTTGGGGGCCTCGCCGCGCACCGCGGTGACGGAGCTGCGCAGGAAGTTGGACATGGACACACCGGGGACCTCGACCGGGTACTGCATGGCCAGGAAGACGCCGGCGCGGGCGCGCTCGTCCACGCTCATGTCGAGGATGTTCTCGCCGTCGAGGAGGACCTCGCCGTCGGTGATCTCATAGCGCGGGTGCCCGGCGATGGCGTAGGCCAGCGTGGACTTGCCCGAGCCGTTGGGGCCCATGATGGCGTGGGTCTCACCGGAGTTGATGGTGAGGTCGACGCCCTTGAGGATCTCGCGGCGCTCGTCCTCACCGATCAGGACGTCGGCGCGCAGACCGCGGATTTCGAACTTCGTCATTTCAAGCCTCAGGAATTCTTCTCGTCCAACGACACGAGCACGTCGTCGCCGTCGATCTTCACGTCATAGGTGGGGACCGGCCGGGTGGCGGGCGGGTTGATCGGCGCCCCCGAGCGCAGGTCGAAGCAGGAGCCGTGCAGCCAGCACTCGATGGTGCCGTCCTCGACCTCGCCCTCGGACAGGCGGACCTCCGCGTGCGAGCACACGTCCCGCAGCGCGAACACCTCGCCCTCGGACCGGACCAGTGCGATGGGCGTCTCGTCGTCGGTCTCGACACCGAGAACCCCTTCCTCGGGGATCTCGTCGAGCTCGGCGACCTTCACCCAGCGACCGGCATCACTCATGTGCGGCCAGCTTCCGCTCGACCTTGGCCATGATCTCCTCGGCGAGCCCCTCGACCGGGATGCGGTTGATGAGCTCCAGGAAGTAGCCGCGGATGACCAGGCGGCGCGCCTCGTCCTCCGGGATGCCGCGCGAACGCAGGTAGAACAGGTGGATGTCGTCGAGGCGACCGCTGGCGGCGGCGTGGCCGGCGCCCTCCACCTCACCGGTGAAGATCTCCAGGTTCGGCACCGAGTCCACACGGGTGTCGTCGGTGAGCTGGAGGTTGCGGTTGTGCTCGTAGGAGTCCGTGCCGGTGGTGCCCACGCCGATGATGACGTCGCCGATCCACACGCCGTGGGCGCCCTTGCCGCTCAGCGCACCCTTGTACTCCACCCGCGAGCGGGTGTTGGAGACGTTGTGGTCGATGAGCGAGCGGTGCTCGTGGTGCTGGCCGTCACCGGTGAAGTACAGGCCGTGCAGCTCGGCGTTGCCGCCGCGCCCCTTGTAGGCCACCTTCGGGGAGAGCCGGACCAGGTCGCCGCCGAGCGTGACGACGATCGACTTGAACGTGGCGTCCTTGTCGACCTGGGTGTTGTGCTGGGTGACGTCGACGGCGTCGCGGTCCCAGTCCTGGAGGCTGACCAGGGTCAGCCGGGCGCCCTCGCCGACGTGGACGTCCACGCTGCCGGCGCGCACGCCGGTGCCGGTCTGGTTGAGGACGATGACGGCCTCGGCCAGCGGCTGGACGTCGATGACGAACTGGTCGTAGCGGGTGCCCCCCTGGGCCTCCCGGTCGATCGTGATCGGGCGCTCCAGCGCGGTGCCCCGGGCGACGGTCACCACCGTGGCCTGCTCGAAGGACGAGTAGGCCTGGGCGATGACGCGGTCGGCGGGCGTGCCGGCGGTTCCCAGACGGGCGTCGCCGCGGTCGACGGTCTCGACGGTGACGCCCTCGGGGGCGTCGATGTCGACCTTGTCGGTGCCGTCGGCGACGGCGCTGCCGTCGTGCAGGCCCTTGAGGCGGCGCAGCGGGGTGAACCGCCACTCCTCTTCACGGCCGTTGGGGACGGGGAAGTCGTTCACGTCGAACGACCCGTGGGTCGCGAGCTTGGAGAACGGGATTTCCCCGAGGCCGTGGCTGTGGGCCTTGGGTTCGATGCTCGGGCCGGTCAACTTAACCAACCGCTCCTTCCATCTGAAGCTCGATCAGCCGGTTCAGTTCCAGCGCGTACTCCATGGGCAGCTCGCGCGCGATGGGCTCGACGAACCCGCGCACGATCATGGCCATGGCCTCGTCCTCGTCCATGCCCCGGCTCATCAGGTAGAAGAGCTGGTCCTCGCTGACCTTGGAGACGGTCGCCTCGTGCGCGAGCTCGGCGTCGTCCTCGCGCAGGTCGTTGTAGGGGTAGGTGTCCGAGCGGCTGATGGTGTCGATCAGCAGCGCGTCGCACTTGACGGAGGACTTGGCGTTGTGGGCACCCTCCTGCACCTGCACCAGGCCCCGGTAGGAGGCGCGGCCCCCGCCGCGTGCCACCGACTTGGAGATGATGGTGGAGGAGGTGTTGGGCGCGCAGTGCACCATCTTGGACCCGGTGTCCTGGTGCTGGCCCTCGCCCGCGAAGGCGATGGACAGGGTCTCGCCCTTGGCGTGCTCGCCCATCAGGTAGACGGCCGGGTACTTCATGGTCACCTGGGAGCCGATGTTGCCGTCGATCCACTCCATGGTCGCGCCCTCTTCGGCGATGGCGCGCTTGGTGACCAGGTTGAAGACGTTGTTCGACCAGTTCTGGATGGTCGTGTACCGGCAGCGGGCGTTCTTCTTGACAATGATCTCGACGACCGCGGAGTGCAGCGAGTCCGACTTGTAGATCGGCGCGGTGCAGCCCTCGACGTAGTGGACGTAGGCGCCCTCGTCGACGATGATCAGCGTCCGCTCGAACTGGCCCATGTTCTCGGTGTTGATCCGGAAGTAGGCCTGGAGCGGGATCTCCACGTGCACGTTCTTGGGAACGTAGATGAAGGAGCCGCCGCTCCACACGGCGGTGTTCAGCGCGGCGAACTTGTTGTCGCCGGCCGGGATGACCGTGCCGAAGTACTCCTGGAACAGCTCCGGGTGCTCCTTGAGCGCGGTGTCGGTGTCCAGGAAGATGACGCCCTGCTCCTCCAGGTCCTCGCGGATCTGGTGGTAGACGACCTCGGACTCGTACTGCGCGGCGACACCGGCGACCAGGCGCTGCTTCTCCGCCTCGGGGATGCCCAGCCTGTCGTAGGTGTTCTTGATGTCCTCGGGCAGGTCCTCCCAGGAGGTGGCCTGCTTCTCCGTGGACCGCACGAAGTACTTGATGTTGTCGAAGTCGATCTTGGACAGGTCCGCGCCCCAGTTGGGCATGGGCTTCTTGTCGAAGAGCTTCAGCGACTTGAGCCGGAGCTTCGTCATCCACTCCGCCTCGTCCTTCTTGGCGGAGATGTCGCGGACGACCTCTTCGTTCAGACCGCGGCGGGCCGATGAACCGGCCTGGTCCGAGTCGGCCCAGCCGTACTCATAGTTACCGATCCCTTCGAGTTCGGGATGCGCGATAGACGTCATGCGCGGACTCCTCCTGGACTCAGACGTCCTAGTGGTGTTGCGGTCCTCCGCCCGCCGTGCGGCGGGCGCTGGTGGTGGCGGGGGCGTGGTCGTCCCCGCCCGCCCCGTCGTCACCCCTGGGGGTGACGTGCGTGGTGCACACACCGTCGCCGTGGGCGATGGTGGCCAACCTGCGCACCGGGGTGCCCAGCAGCCGCGCGAAGGCCTCGATCTCGGCTTCGCAGAGTTGCGGGAACTCGGCTGCGACGTGGGCGACAGGGCAGTGGTGCTGGCACAGCTGGTCGCCGCCGCCGGGGGCCGGTGCCCGGCCCGAGGTGGCGGCGTAGCCGTCGTTGGACAGGGCCTCGGCCAGCAGCCGGACGCGTTGTTCGGGTGGAACGGCGTCGAGCAGCGGTTTGTAGCGCCTCTCCAGGTCGGCGACCTGACTGCGGGCGAACTCTCCGACGGCCTCGGGACCGGCGGTCTCCGCGAGGAAGCGGAGCGCGCTGGTGGCGAGGTCGTCGTAGGTGTGGACGAAGGCGTCGCGACCGGCCTCGGTGATGGCGAAGACGCGGGCGGGACGGCCCCTGCCGCGTCGGCCGCCCGGGGGCCGGGCGTCGCGGGCCTCGACCATGCCCTCGCCGGTCAGGTTGTCGAGGTGGCGGCGGATGGCCGCCGGGGTCAGACCGAGCCGCTCCCCCAGGGCGGAGGCCGTGATCGGCCCCTGCTCCAGGATGAGCCGGGCCACGCGCGCGCGTGTGCCGGTCTCGGCTCCGCGCTCGGGTCCGGTCAGGGGGCGGGGTACGTTGGTGGCCTCGGGCACGACGATCCCCTCCCTTCGGACAACGGCTCCTGGTTTTGACAACATCAGTGTGGCGTAAATCAGTCCACCGTGGCAAACCCGCTTTCATGCCTTTCGTCACGAAGGTCAGGCTTGCCTAACTGGGAGTTCACCGCGGCGAAACCTCGCCGGGATAACCGCAGGTCATCCCACCTTTGGTCGATCGTCTCGGAGAATGAGACCGCCGTCCCGCGATACGGACGGCGCGCCGGTCCTCCCCCCGGGCGCGCCACCACCCCCTCGCCCGCCGTGCGCGCGGGGCGGTGAAGGGCCTCGCGCGGGCGCACGTAGACTCTGGGCCCATGGACACAGCCGCCGTCGAGGTCATCGACCTGGTCAAGCGCTACGGCGCCACCACCGCCGTCTCCGGCCTCACCTTCCGGGCGCGCCGGGGCGCGGTGACGGCCCTGCTCGGACCCAACGGTGCGGGCAAGACCAGCACCATCGAGATCTGCGAGGGCTTCCGCCGCGCCGACGGCGGCAGCGTGCGGGTGCTGGGCCTGGACCCGGTCGCAGACGCCGACGCCCTCAAACCCCGGGTCGGGGTCATGCCCCAGTCCGGCGGCGTGCCCACCGGGGCCCGCGCGGCCGAGTGGCTGCGCCTGATGGCCTCCTTCCACGCCACCCCCGTCCCACCGGACCTGCTGCTGGAGCGGCTGGGCCTGACCTCGGTGTCGCGCACCCCGTTCCGGCGCCTGTCCGGCGGCCAGCAGCAGCGCCTGTCCCTGGCCTGCGCCGTGATCGGCCGCCCCGAGCTGGTCTTCCTCGACGAGCCCACCGCGGGCCTGGACCCCCAGGCGCGGATGGCCACCTGGGACCTGGTCGCCGAACTGCGCGAGGCGGGCGTGGCCGTCATCCTCACCACGCACCACATGGAGGAGGCCGAACGCCTCGCCGACCACGTGGTCATCATCGACCGCGGCGCCGTCGTGGCCGAGGGCACCCCCGCCGGACTGGCCGGGGGCCGCCGCGAGGTGTGCTTCTCCACCGACGCCCCCATCGACGCCGACGCCCTGCGCGACGCGCTGCCCGCCGGGACCCGGATCGCCTCCGCGCGCGGCGCGGGCGGGTGCCGCGAGTACGTGATCGGCACCGACGACCCCGAGGCGCTGGGCCCGGAGTTCCTCGCCACGGTGACCGCCTGGTGCGCGTCCGCCGGTGTCCTGGCCGAGGACCTGCGCGTGCGACGGCGTACCCTCGAAGACGTCTTCCTCGAACTCACCGGCAGGGAACTGCGCGAATCATGAGCGAGCACATCTCCAGCACCACCGCGCCCGCGCCGGGCGCGGTGCGCCCGGCGGACGGCGGCGCCTCCCCGTTCGCCCCCGCCCCCGGCGCCGCGCCGATGTGGCGGATGGTCGCCGCGCAGGCCCGGATGGAACTGCGGGTGATGCTGCGCCACGGCGAGCAGTTCCTGCTGACCATGGTCATCCCCGTGCTGCTGCTGGTCGGCTTCAGCCTCACCTCCGTCCTGGACGTCGGCGAGGGCCCCCGGGTGGACGCGCTCACCCCGGGCGTCCTGGCGCTGGCGATCATGTCGACGTCGTTCACCGGGCTGGCCATCGGCACCGGGTTCGAGCGCCGGTACGGGGTGCTCAAGCGGTTGGGCGCCACCCCGCTGTCGCGGTTCGGGCTGCTGGCCGCCAAGACGCTGGCGGTGCTGGGCGTGCAGGCCATCCAGATCGCGGTGCTGTGCGCCGTGGCGCTGGCGCTGGGCTGGTCCCCGGCGCTGTCGCGCGCCGGCGCGGCCGCGGCGGCCGCCCTGGTGCTGCTGGCGACCGCCGCGTTCAGCTCGCTGGCACTGCTGATGGCCGGGACGCTGCGGGCCGAGGCCACGCTGGCCGCCGCCAACCTGGTCTACATCCTGCTGCTGGGGCTGGGCGGGGTGCTCTTCCCCGTCAGCGCGTTCCCCGGACCGCTGGAGGCGGTGTCCTCTGCGCTGCCGATCACCGCGCTCAGCGAGGGTCTGCGGACGGTGCTGGCGGACGGCTCCCTTCCCTCTCTGAGCACGTTCGCGGTCCCGCTGCTGTGGGCCGTCGGCGGCGGAGCGCTGGCCGCCCGCCTCTTCCGCTGGGAGTGAGCGCCGCGGCCCCGGCGGCGAGCAGGGCCACGACCACCAGGGGCAGCGCGGCGGCCAGGTAGCCCTGGGCGGGCGCGACCAGGGTGACGAGCACGCCCGCGGCCGCGCCGCCCGAGGACGACCCGGCGTTGAAGGCGGTGTTGACCCAGGTGCCCGCCCGGACGGCCCGCCCCGGGCCCGCCGCCGCGTCGGCCGCCAGGTAGGCGGTGGTGATCGCCGGGGTGGCCAGGGCGCCCGCGGCGAAGAGCAGGGCCGACAGCACGAGCGGGCCGGACGCGGTCGCCGCCAGGGCCGTGGCCGCCCCGACGCCCAGGCCGAGCCCGATCAGGCGGGTGCGCGGGCCGCACCGCCACAGCACCGCCCCGTAGACCAGCCCGCCGATGATCCCGCCCGCGGTCTGGGCGGTCTCGAACCACACCAGCAGGGCGGCGTCGCCGTGCCGTTCGGCGAAGGCGACGTGGACCAGGGCGGCCGAGCCCAGGGCCAGGCCCAGCGCCGCCGCCAGGGACATCACGGGCAGCAGGGCCCGCCAGGGCATGGGGCCGCCGTCCGGACCGGTGTCCGCGCCCCGGGCCTCCCGCGGCCCCCGCCTGGCCAGGGGCGCGCCCGCCAGCCACACGACCCCGGCCACCAGCAGGACGGCGGCCCCGGCCAGGCCGGCCGCGGGCGGCGCGAACGGCAGCAGGGCGCCCAGCAGCAGCGGACCGGCCAGGAAGACCGCCTCCTCCACCACCGAGTCCAGGCTGAAGGCCCGCTGGCGCAGGCCGTCGCGGTCGTGGAACAGGCGGCTCCACAGGGTGCGGGTGACCGGCCCCAGCGGAGGGATCACCACCCCGATGAAGGCGGGGACCGCGATGAGGGACCAGGCGGGGGCGCCCGGACGCCAGGTCAGCCACGCCAGGGCGAGCAGGCCGGCGGCGGCCAGGACCGCCATCGGGACCAGGGTGCGGGGCAGGCCGTGGCGGTCGATGAGGCGGGCGCGTGCCGGGGCCAGCGCGGTGGCGGTGGCGCCGTAGGCGGCGGTGGCCGCGCCGACCACCGCGTAGGAGTCGGCCGCGGCGGTGACGGCCAGGACCAGGGACAGGCCCAGCAGGCCGAAGGACAGGCGCCCGAGCATGGCGGGCGCGAAGAAGCGGACCGCTCCGGGCGTGCGCAGGACGGCACGGTAGGAGTCGGCCCGGCGGGGCGATGACATGGGTGTGTTCCCTCAGGGGGCGGCGGCGCGGGGGCGCCGCGGATGTGCACGGACACCGGAGGAACCGCGGGCACGGAGGGTGCGGCGGTTCGGTGCCGGATCACGCACAGGGGTGGAACACGGGGCCAGGGTATCAGGCGTGTCCGGGCCCCGCCCTAGGATGACGGGCATGATCGACATGGACGCGGTGACCGGAATCCTGCGCGATGTGGCCCGTGAGGTGATCCTGCCCCGGGCCCGTTCGCTGTCCGAGGGCGAGGTCATGGAGAAGACCCCGGGCGAGCTGGTCACCGTCGTCGATCAGGAGGCCGAGCGGGTCATCACGGACCGGCTGCGGGGGCTGCTCGACGCCCCGGTGGTGGGCGAGGAGGCGGTGGCCGCCGACCCCGCGCTGGTGGACGTGCTGCGCACCGAGCCGGTGGCGTGGCTGGTGGACCCGCTGGACGGGACCCGCAACTTCGTCGAGGGCCGCCGCGAGTACGGGGTGATGGCGGCGCTGGTGCGCGGCGGGGAGACCGTCGCGGCGTGGATCGTGCAGCCCGAGTGGGACCGCGCCTACGCCGCCGAGCGCGGGGCGGGCGCCTGGCGCGACGGGGTGCGGCTGCACCGGGATCCGGCGCCGGCCGACCCCGGGCTGATGCGCGGCGCGGTGCTCACCCGGTTCCTGGACCCGGAGGCGAGGCGGCGCGCGGATGCGGCGGCGCCCCGGTTCGCCGGGGTGGGGGCGGGTTCGCACTGCTCCGCCGTCGACTACCCGCTCCTGTGCGAGGGCGGCCAGGACTTCCTGCTGTTCCACCGGACCCTGCCCTGGGACCACGCCCCCGGCGCGCTGCTGCTGGCCGAGGCGGGCGGGGTCTCGCGGCGGCCGGACGGCACCCCCTACCGGCCCGACCAGGACCAGGACGTGCTGGGGCTGCTCAACGCCGCCGACGAGACCTGCTGGAAGACGGTGCGCGAGCTGCTGCTCGCCTGAGCCGCGGCCCGGCGTTCGGCCCGGGGGTTCCGGGGGTGTTCAGCCCAGGGGGACGAGCAGCCACTGCTGGAAGGCGTGTCCGCCGTCGGGGGCCTGGGTCACGGCGGTCCCGTTGTCCGGGCCGCCGCCCTGCGCCTCCAGGGCCTGGCCGGTGGCCCGGTTGACCAGGCGGACGATGCCGCCGCCCATGTCGACGACGGTCCAGTGCTGGTTGGCGGACCCGGTGCTGGTGAGCAGGCTGGCCACGGGGGGCGCGGCCGGATCGGCCGGGACCTCCAGGACCTTGCCGCTGGCCACGCCCTCGATCTCGTAGAACCCGTCCTCGACCGGGATGAACCGCCACTGCTGGTTGCCCTGGTCGTGGCGGTCCCACAGGTGGAGGGGGGCGCCGTTGTGGGTGGCGGCCTGGGCGACGTCCATGGCGCGGCCGCCGTGCACGTTCTGCAGGACGTAGACGACCTCGGGGTCGATTCCGGCGGGGTGTGCCGGTTCCGGGGAGGGCTCCGGCGAGGGTTCGGGGGACTCCTCCGGCTCCGGCGCCCCGGGCTGGACCAGGACACCCGAGACGGCGAGCACCCTCTCGTCGGCGCGGGCGCCGTCGGCGGCGAACAGGCCGCCCACGTAGCCGAGGATGGCGGCGATGAGGACCAGCGCGGTGGCGCCGGCGAGCACCGGCCAGTGCGGGATGTACCGTTCCGTCGCCGCCCGGGGGGCGGCGCGGCGGCGGGATCGGGACATGGGGAACGGGCTCCAGTCGGCGGGGGACGGTCCACCAGGAAGCATGCCATACCGTTTCGTGCCTTTTGTTGTGTTCCCCCGGGAATCGGGGAGCGCGGGGTGTTCTCGGTACAGTCCCCGCATGGAAGCCCTCGGAGTGCCCTGGTTCATAGCCGTGCGTCTGCTCGGCCCGCCCGTGTTCCTGCTCGTGGCCGGCGGAGCGCTGCTGCTGTGGCGGCGGCCGCCGCGCCCCGGGCCGATCTGGGCGGCGCTGGCGGTGAACCTGCTCGCGGCGGCGCTGCCGTTCCTGTGGATCGGGGTGCAGGTCGTCGTCGACCAGGCGGAGCGGACGGTGTACGGGCTGGTGATGACGCTGGTCCAGCCGTCGGTGTCCCTGGTGGCGTGGGGCCTGCTGCTGTGGGCCGCGGTCTTCCCCGGGCGGGCCCCGGTCGGCGCGGCGGCCGTGGAGGAGGACGGGCTCCCGGAGCACGCGCCACAAAACGTAGGATGAATGACCATGGGCACCCCGACCACACCGAAGGCACCGTTCTCCCTGCGCACCGCGGCGGACGCGATACCGCCCGTGTGGCTGGTGCTCATCGGCATCGTCTCGGTGCAGACCGGCGCCGGGGTGGCCAAGAACCTGTTCGACGTGCTGCCGCCCGCCGCCGTGGTCTGGCTGCGGCTGCTGACCGCCGCCCTGCTGCTCGCCCTGGTGGTGCGCCCCGCCTGGAAGGCGTACACGCGCGGCGACTGGCTGGTGGTGGTCGGCTACGGCGTTGCGCTGGCGATGATGAACTTCTTCATCTACCAGGCGTTCGCGCGCATCCCCCTGGGCATCGCGGTGACCATCGAATACCTGGGCCCGCTGGCCATCGCGGTCCTGGGCTCGCGCCGCCGGGTCGACCTGCTGTGGGCGGGCCTGGCCGGGCTGGGCGTGGCCGCCCTGGGCCTGGAGTCGGGCTCCCTCGACCCGCTCGGCATCCTCTTCGCGGTGCTGGCCGCGGTGTCCTGGGCCGGGTACATCCTGCTCAGCGCCGCCACCGGCCAGCGGTTCGACGGGGCGTCCGGGCTCGCGATCGCCAGTGTGGTGGGCGCGCTGCTGATGGCCCCGGCGGGCATCGCCGAGGGCGGGGCCGCACTGCTGGACTGGCGGGTGCTGCTGTTCGGCCTGGCGGTGGGCGTGCTGTCGTCGGTGGTCCCCTACACCCTGGAGCTGAACGCCCTGCGCCGGATGCCGCCGCGGGTGTTCGGGGTGCTGATGAGCCTGCAACCGGCCGCAGCGGCCCTGGTCGGCCTGGTCCTGCTGGGCGAGATGCTCACCGTCTGGCAGTGGCTGGCGGTGGGCTGCGTCATCCTCGCCAGCGCGGGGTCCACGCGCACCTCCGCGTCCTCGGGCACCGCCGAGCAGACCTCGTAGGCCTCGCTCGCAGGCCTCGCAGGCGCGGGGTGCCCCGGCGCGGCCGCGCCGCGCCGGGGCCCGGGGCTACTCCACGACCGCGGTGATGTCCTGGCCCATGCCCAGGAGCTCCTCCATACGGACACTCGCCACGTCGGCCTCGCCGACGACGGCGATCTGGCCGGCGGCCCTCTCCCCGGGGAGCAGGGTGACGGCGTCGAGGTGGTCGATGTCGGCGAAGAGCGTGTCGGCCCACTGGGAGACGACGGTGCCGTCCTCCAGGGTCACCGAGAAGTAGACCGGGTTGACTTCGAGGGCCTCGTCGCCGTTGTTGATGATCTCGATGTCGATGACGGTGTACACGGTGTCGTCGATGGTGTCGCCCGCGGTGCCCGCGTGCACGGCGGTCATGACGACCCCGTCGACCTCCTCCGCGGGGACCGGGGCCCCGGGCGTCGCGGTGCCGGTCTCGCTGCTGGTGGTGGTGACGAAGGCGCCGAAGGCCATCAGGACGACGAAGCCCAGGACCACCAGGAGCAGGCAGCCGCCGCAGCCGAAGATGCCGACCTTCGCGCCGGTGGACATCCCCTGCTTGGGGGGCTGTCCGCCACCGGGCGGGGGGTATCCGCCGGGCGGCGGATAGCCGCCGGTGGGCGGCTGGTTACCGCCTCCGCCGGGCGGGGGGTAGTAGCCGCCGGTGGGGGGACCGTAGGACATGAGGGCTCCTGTACGTGCGGAGCGGCGAGCGGGGCCGCGAAGGGGTGGGGGCGCCGGGGTGGACCGGTGTTCGGTCCTGGGGGTGAGACGGCGGTCGACCGGTCCCGGTTCCCGGGGACGCGTGCACCACGACGTGCCCGGCCGCCGCCGGGAACTCCCCGCGCCCTCCTCGTCGGTGCAGGTCGCGCCGGTCGGCGGGGTCGCGTCACGACTCCCCGACCCGTGTACTACGCTCTGTCGTATGTCTGATTCCCCGGCCTCCGCGGCGACCGCCGCGATCACCCCTCCCGCGCTCGCGTCGGAGGACATCGCCCTGCTCGGCGTCCCCCTGTGGGGATGGCAGATCGCCGTCGCGGCCGCCGGGGTGCTGGCCCTGGTCCTGCTGGCACGCAGCATCTGGAACCCCACCGCGAAGTCCCTGCGCCTGTGGTCCCTGGGCAACATCGCCGTCAACGCGGGCATCGCCGTCACCGGCGCCACCGTGCGCGTGACCTCCTCGGGGCTGGGCTGCTCGGAGTGGCCCCGGTGCACGCCCGACAGCTTCGTGCCCATCGACACCGGGCACGCCGCGCTCAACGCCGCCATCGAGTTCGGCAACCGGACGCTGACCTTCATCGTGCTCGCGGTGGCCGTCATCACGTTCGTGGCGTTCCTGCGGGCCCGGCCGCGCCGCCGCGACCTGGTGCGGCTGGCCGCGATCATCCCCTTCGGCGTTCTGGGCCAGGGCGTGGTCGGCGGCATCACCGTGTGGACCGACCTGCACCCCGCGTCCGTGGCCGCGCACTTCCTGCTGTCCATGGTGATGGTGTTCATCACGGTGGCGCTGTACGTGCGCTCCCGCGAGCCCGAGGGCACGCCGCGGGTCTCCGTGAACCCGATGCTGCACACCCTGAGCATCGGCCTGGTCGTCATCGGGTTCCTGCTGCTGGTCGCCGGGACCGTCGTCACCGGCACCGGCCCGCACGGCGGCGACGCCGCCGCGCCGCGCTGGGGCTTCGTGCTGGAGACCGTCACCAAGCTCCACTCGGCGCTGGCCTGGCTCACGCTGGCCTGCGCGGTCCTGGCCGCCGTGCTGGCGTTCCGCACCGGGGCCGGCCGCCCCGCCAGGACCAGCTCGCTGCTGCTGGTCGCCGTGGTGGTCGGCCAGGGGGTCGTGGGCTACGTCCAGTACGCGCTGGCCCTGCCCGAGGGCCTGGTCGTCCTGCACGTGCTGGGCTCGGCGCTGACCTGGATCGCGATCTCCCGGCTGTACTTCGCCACCACCCGCCTGGTCCCGGCGGGCGATGGCCCCGCCCTCAGCGACCGTGCCGCGGAGAGTACTCCTGCTGAGCCCGCGCCTGGGCGATGACGTGGGCGAAGTCCGCACGGCGTAGGAAACCCGAGTCCGTGGGCCGCTCCGCCCAGCCCGGGGTCACCGGCTGGGGGAGGCGGCCCAGGAACGCGTCCCGGGACACGTGCATCAGGGCCAGGAACGCGTCGCGGCGCACCTTCCAGTCCTCCCGGCGCAGCCCCGCGTCCAGCTTCTTGTGCAGCAGCGCCAGCTCGGTCGCCGCGAGCTGGTACTCGCGCATCGCCTCGCGGCCCTTGGCGCCCGCGTTGCGCGCCGCCCACTCGCGGGCCTGGCTGCGCCCCTTGAGGGTGCTGAGCATGGAGATGTCGGCCGGGGTGACCAGCCCGGTGGGGATGTAGGGCGGCAGGTAGTGGGCGATCGCCTGCACCTGGCCGCGGCGGTCGTTGGCGGCCAGCGCCAGGATGCCCACCAGCACGACGAACAGCACGAGGTAGGCCAGGCCCAGCCCGGTCCAGCCGAAGTAGGTGGAGGCGTTCCACATGCCGTGCAGCAGGACCGCGAACACCCAGCCGACGATCGGCGCGAACAGGCGCCCGAAGCCCGGCCGCATCGCCGCGTAGGCGACGCCGATGCCGATCATCGCCGTGTAGAGCGGGTGCCCGAACGGGGCGACGATGCCGCGGATCGCGAACGTGGCGACCAGGGTCCCGTCGAAGAAGGCGCTGAGGAAGTACAGGATGTTCTCGGTGAACGCGAAGCCGGTCGCCACCATGCCCGCGTAGACGACCCCGTCGGTGAACGTGTCGATCTCGTTGCGCCGCCGCCACAGCAGGATCAGCAGCACCACGCCCTTGGCGCTCTCCTCGACCAGGGGCGCCACCACCGAGGTGCCCAGGAAGTCGCCCACCTCCTGGCCGAACAGCGGGACGGTGATCGCCGCGAACCCCCAGGTGTTGAGCAGCAGGGCCGCCACGACGGCCACGCCCGCGCCCCAGACGAACGCGAAGAACAGCACCCAGCCGGGTTCGGGTTCCAGGCGGTCGAGCATGAGGATGAGCGGGACCAGGATCCCGGCCGGGATGACCGCGGCGACGAGTGCGACGACGAACCCGGTGGCGCCGTCGATGCCCGCGGCGGCGCCGCCCGCCAGGGCCAGGAGCCACAGGTAGATGAGCATGCCCGCCATGCAGACGAGGCTGACGGTGATGCCCAGGATCAGGGTGATCGAATGGCGGGAGCGGCGGCCCTGGAGCACGGCCTTGCTGTCGAGACGGGACATGGGCACCGATCGTAGCGGGATTCGGGAGCGGGGAAGGGCCCGGAGCCGGTCTGCGACATGTGGCGCCTGTGTCGTCTTGTAGGCAGAGCGGGGACACCCCTCGGAGGGACAATGGCCGGGTCGGCTGTATCCGCGCAGAAGAGCACAGACGAAGAGGCCCGCCATGGACGACAGGACCACTCCGACCACCGCGATACCGGCACAGTTGTGGGCGGTGCGCGTCGCCGCCCTGGCCCACCTGGCCGCGATCCTGTGGGAGGGGGCGACGGCGGGGCAGCTGGTGACGTTCAACGAGGCCGCGCTGCCGCTGCACTACTACGGGGCGTTCGGGGTGCACGCGATGGCGGTGCTCCAGGTGGCGGCGGCGCTCTGGTACTGGAACTCGGCGGGCCGGGGCGCCGGGATCCCCCGGACGCTGCTGCTGGTCAGCGGGCTGGCGTTCCTGCTGGGGTTCCCCCAGGCGGCGCTGGGCACCTACGGCCCGCTCCAGGCGCACGTCCCGCTGGCGCTGGTCCTGACCGGCGCCGCCGTGTGGGCCGCCGCCCTCGCCTGGCGCCGCCCCTGACCCGGA
>NZ_JBJJBV010000429.1:0-3841 GCF_045446735.1 Nocardiopsis protaetiae | reverse complement strand
CGCCGCCCACAGGGCCACCAGGACCGCCAGCGGGGCCACGAACCAGGTGAGGTCCGCGGCCCACGACCCGGTGCGGCCGCGGCGTGGAACGGCCGCACCGGGACGGGGCACCGCCGGGGCCGTGCCCCGGGCGGGGGATGCGCTCATACCGCGCACGAGTTCTGTGCCACCTCGCGGATGAACGTGTAGTCGGCGTCGATGCGGGCCGCTTCGGGCACCTCGGTCAGGTCGGAGAACAGCTCCGGGTGGTTCGCCTCCACCGACAGGATCGGGCCGGGGGCGAACAGCTCGTTGATGTCGAAGTCGTACTCCAGCACCTCCTGCTCCTCCAGGAGGAGGGCGACGGTGTCCACCGCCAGGTAGTTGCAAGAGGAGAAGCGGCCGTCGAGCTGCTCGACGTTGTGCTCCATGGCGGCCAGGGCGACCTCGGGGTCGGTGCCGGTCAGCCAGCGGGCGGCGGAGTCGGCGGCGTCCTCGGGGTTCTTGCGGATCCACTGGTCGGTGGCGGCGCGGGCGGTGAGGAAGGCCTCGACCAGCTCCGGGTTCTCCTCCAGGTACTGCGGGGTGGTGACGATGTACCCGATGAAGGGGATGTAGCCGCCGCCGCGGACCACCTCGTAGGAGCCCTCGACCTGGTCCTGGATGGTGATCGGCCAGGGGTCCCAGATGACGGCGGCGTCGACGCCGCCGGTCTCCAGGGCGACCGGCATGTCCGGCGGGGCGGTGTTGACCAGGTCGACGTCCTCGGGGTCGATCCGCAGGTCCTTGAGCAGGCCGAGCAGGTACAGGTGGTTGATCGACCCGAAGGTGGTGCCGATGGTGGCGTCCTTGAGGGTGGACAGGTCGTCGGGGTCGATGTCGGAGCCCTCGGCGGCGACGATCGCGGCCGTCTCGTCGACGCTGCGCTGGACGGCGGAGCCGGTGTAGTTGCCGATCAGGGCCAGCTCGACGCCTTCGCGGGCAGCGGCCAGGGCGGGGACGCCGACCTGGATGATGTCGACCTCTCCCGCGGACAGGGCGTTGATGGCGTCCACGCCGGTGGGGAACGGGTCGGCGAGGGTCACGTCCAGGCCCTGCTCCTCGAAGAGGCCGAGCTCGGTGCCGACGGGCAGGCCGATCTGGTCGATGGCCGAGACGTAGCCGGCGTTGAGGGAGCCGCTGACGGGCTCGGCCGCGCCCTCCACCGCGTCGTCGACGGTGGCTCCGCCGGAGCAGGCCGTGGCCAGCAGGACGAGTGTGCTCGCGAGGGCGAGGGGGGCAAGAGGGGGTCGGGGCATGGGACAACTTCCGGTTCGCGTGACCGAACACCCTCGCGCGGGCGCACGGGGACTCACGCGTCCGCGACCGAACGGGGGCGGGGGCCGCCCGGGCCGGCGGGGCGCGACAGGGCCGGAACGCAGGGGGTCGGGGAAGGGACGGGGGCGGGCGCTGGTGCGGGGTCCGGGCACCGGGGTGACCGCAGGCCGCATTCGGTGGATCGTCCCGGGTCGCGTCCGATCAGGCACGCTCCCCGGCGCGGATCCTCTTCTCGCGCCGTCGCCCACGACCGTACCGAGATACCGGTGAGACCGTTAAGAGCGATTCCCTTATGGGGATATAAGGAGGCCGAATACCACCGACGCTGACGTGCGGACGGGGGCTCAGCGGGGCCTGGGGACTTCGCGTCGCGCACCCGCTCTATTCGGAATCCGAATGGTACCCTCGGGCACTTTTCTTTCCGAGATCTCCTTGAGGACGATCCGCGCCGCCGGGGTGAGGGGGCGGGTGGAGTCCCAGCAGACGGCCACGCCGCGCTCGGGGGCCCCGGCCAGCGGCCGCACCCGGACCCCGGTGGTGTCGGCGGTCCGGGCCGCCAGCCAGTTGGTGACGCCGACGCCGATCCCCTTGGCGACCAGGGACACCAGGGTCTGGGGCTGGTTGGTGGCCTGGACCGGCTCTATGGCCAGCCCGTGGTCGCGGAACACCTGGTAGGTCTCGAACTCGGAGGTCTCCGGGGCGTCCAGGCGGCCGATCGAGACGATGGGGTGCGCGGCCACCTCCTCCAGGGGGACGGGGTCGGGGACCAGCCCCAGCGGGTGGTCCTCGGCGTGCACGACCACCAGGGGCTCGCGCCACAGCGGCAGGCAGGTGACCGATTCCGAGACCGGCCGGGGGAGCAACGGCCGCAGGTACAGGTCGACGTCGCCGGCGATGAGGGCCTCGTCCAGTTCCAGGGTGGCCCGCTCGGCCAGGATCACCCGGATATCGGGCTCCCGGTCGGACAGGTCGCGCAGCAGGTCGGGGACGAACGCGGCGCTGACGCTGGGGTAGGAGCCCAGGGAGACGATGCCCAGGGCGCCGCCGCGCCAGGGGGCCATCGCGGATTCGGCCTCCTCCAGGGCGTGGAGGACGTTGCGGGCCTGCACGGCCAGGGCCGCGCCCGCCTCGGTGAGCCGGACCGGGCGCTTCTTGCGGTCGAAGAGGGGCTGGCCGATCTCCCGTTCCAGCGCCGCCACGTGCTGGCTCACCCGGGGCTGGGACCGCCGGGTGGATTCGGCCGCGGCGACGAAACTCCCGGCGTCGATCACGGCCAGGAAGGATACGAACCATTCAAGTCGTATGTCCGTATCGAGCATGCGGATTCGCTCCCCTATGAAGTTGTCGCTGGGGCTGGTGTTACGCAGGATACAAAACGCGTATACAACCTTAAACAGCGCGTAACCCACAACGCCGCGAACCCGGTCCCCTTTCCCCCGGGACTATTGGTTTTCCTGATCCCCCGCCCCCGTCTCTCCGCCGTCAGTCGTAGACCGTCGACCGATGGTCGACGTGGACGACCACGACGATCAGCCTCCCTTGGTCCACCGTGTAGATGATGCGGTAATCGCCCACTCGCAGGCGCCGATGCCCCCGCACACCCACCAAAGCCGTGGTGCCGAACGCGAACGGGTCGGCCTCCAACTCCGCGAGCTTGCGGAGGATGGCCATGGCCTGTTCACGAGGCACCTTTCGCAGTTCGACCTGCGCCTCGATCTTGAAGACGGTGACGTACTTACTCATCCCGCTCCAAGGTCTCGGCCATGACCTCGGCAAGAGAGACGGTCGGAGAGTTTCGGCGCTCCTCGATGAGTCTGCGCAACTCCTCCTCGTCACGCCGCCTTGCCTGCTCCAGGACCTCCATCGGCACGAAGGCCCCAACGGCCTTGCCATTGCGGGTAACGACCGTGGAATCGCCGGCTTTGGCCCGGTCGATGGCTTCGGAGAGGTGGGCACGGAACTCACGGGCAGAGAGAGTCTCAGTCATGCACCCAGTGTAAGAAATATTCATTGTGTACACAACAGAATCAGAGTACACAAGGGCGGCGGGGGCGGGTTCCAGGCCCGCCCCCGCCGCGGGGGCGCCGTGCGGTCAGGCGAACGGCGCCCCGCGTCGCGGCCGGTGCGCCGGGCCGGTCCCACGGCCGGGTCGCACCACCGCGACGATCGGGGCCCACCGCCCGGCGGGGCGGCGGGGTCCGCGGCACGGCCGCGGGGTGCCGCCCGGGGGCGGCGGGGGTCCCGCGGCCGGGGAAGGGCCGCGGAGTCGGTCGCGGCGAGGCCGCGGGGGTCGGGGCCGTGGCATGTCCACGGCGGTCGGGCCGCGGCAGGGCCACGGCGGGTGGGCCGCCGGTCCGGGGAGCGGCGGGGCGGGGGTCCGCGGCCGGGGCGGGGTCCCGGGGTTCGGCGTCCCGGCCGCGGAGGTGGGGGCGGGACCCGCGGCTCGGGGGAGCCGCGGGCCGGGGGTCAGGACCGCGGTCGGGACGGGGACGAGGACTCCGACCGCGGGGTCATGGGGTGTCGGTGCGGGCGGCCGAGCGGACCG
>NZ_JBJJBV010000428.1:0-3907 GCF_045446735.1 Nocardiopsis protaetiae | reverse complement strand
CCAGATGCGGTCCACACCGGGCGGCGGGGTGACGCCGGTGACCGCGGAGGCGTCGGTGACGGAGGTGGTCATGGATGCTCCTGAGCGGTGAGGGACGGACAGTGGGCGGCCGCCTTCGTGGGGCGGCCGGGCCCGCTTGAGGCGGAGGTGACGGCCGAGGCGGTCGGCGGGCGGTGACGGTGGCGGACGATCCGGGGTCGACAGGTGGCGGGGGCCGAGCAGTTGGGACGGGCGGACGGTGGTGGGACGGAGGTGACGGCTGAGGCCGGCGGGTGAAGGGCGGCGGTCGGGATCGGCCGGTACGGGTGGCAGTGGCCACCGGAGTGATCGGGGCCGGGGCCGAACGGTCGGTGAGCGGCGGGCAAGCGGTCGGGATCGGCCGGTACGGGTGCCAGTGGCCACCGGAGTGGTCGGCGCCGGGGCCGAACGGTCGGTGAGCGGCGGGCAAGCGGTCGAGGTCGGCCGGTACGGGTGCCAGTGGCCACCGGAGTGGTCGGCGCCGGGGCCGAACGGTCGGTGAGCGGCGGGCAGGCGGTCGAGGTCGGCCGGTACGGGTGCCAGTGGCCACCGGAGTGGTCGGCGCCGGGGCCGAACGGTCGGTGAGCGGCGGGCAGGTGGTCGAGGTCGGTCGGTACGGGTGGGGGTGCGAGCCGCCGGGGCCGGAGAGGCCGGGTGGTCGGAACCGGCCGACCCGGGCGGTGGCCGGATCGGAGGCGGTCGGCGGGCGCCGGGCGGGCCGGGTCAGTGGGCGGCGGTGACGCCGAGTTCGGTGAGGAGGTCGCGGCGCAGGGCCAGCACGTGGGGGTCGTCGCGGTGGCGGGGGTGGGGGAAGGCCAGCTCGCGGTCGAGGGCGATGCGGCCCTCGCGCAGGATCAGCACGCGGTCGGCCAACCGCACCGCTTCATCCACGTCGTGGGTGACCAGCAGGACCGCCGGGCGGTGCCGGGCACAGAGTTCGGCCACCAGGTCCTGGGTCTGCAACCGGGTCAGGGCGTCCAGGGCGGCGAACGGCTCGTCCAGCAGCAACAGCTGCGGCTCGCGCACCAGCGCCCGGGCCAGCGCCGCCCGCTGGGCCTCCCCACCCGACAGGGTGGCGGGCCAGGCCCGCGCCTTGTCGGCCAGGCCGACCTCGGCCAGCGCCCGTTCGGCGGCGGCCCGGGTGGCCGGGCCGCGCCGCTGCCCCAGGGTGACGTTGGCCAGCACCCGGCGGGCCGGGATCAGCCGCGGTTCCTGGTAGACGGTGGTGCGCCGCCGGGGCACCGCCACCTCCCCCGCGTCGGGTTCCTCCAGCCCCGCGAGGATGCGCAGCAGGGTGGTCTTGCCGGTGCCGCTGGGCCCCAGCAGCACCGTGAACGCCCCGCGCGGGATGTCCAGGTCGACACCGTCCAGGACGGTCTTGGCCCCGAAGGCCTTGCGCAGTCCGCGCAGCCGCACGGCCGTGGTCATGGCGTTACCTCCAGGTTCAGCGGGCGGCCACATGCCCGCGCCAGGGCATGAGCAGCCGTTCGGCCAGGCGGATGGTGAGGTCGATGACGATGCCGATGACGGCGTAGAGCAGGATGCACAGCACCATGTAGTCGGTGCGGTAGTACTGCTGGGCGAGGGTGACCAGGTAGCCGATGCCGGCGGTGGTGCCGATCTGCTCGGCGGCGATGAGGCCGGTGAGGCTCACGCTCAGGCAGATGCGCAGCGCCATGAGGATGCTGGGCAGCGCGGTCGGCACGATCACCTCGGCCACCAGCCGGGCCCGGCCCAGCCCCAGACCGCGGGCGGCCTCCACGAGCTTGCGGTCGACCCCGCGCACGCCCAGGTAGGTGTAGGCGTACATGGGCGCCACGGCGGACACCGCGATGAGGACGACCTTGAAGGTCTCGTCCACCCCGAACCAGGAGATGAACAGCGGCACCAGGGCCAGGAACGGCACCGCCCGCAGGATCTGCATGGACGGGTCCACCAGTTCCTCGCCCAGGGTGGACAGCCCCGCGGCCACCCCGAGCACCAGCCCCGCCGTCACCCCCACCGCGACGCCCAGGGCGGCGCGGGTGAAGGACGCGGCGAGGAACTCGGTGAGCTGGCCGGTGGCGACCAGTTCGCGCAGGGCCTGGAGCACATCCGGCGGGGTGGACAGGATGGCCGGGTCCACGAACCCGGCGCCCACGCCCCACCACCACAGCGCCAGGGCGGCCGCCGGGACGCTCAGCCGCAGCGCGAGCGACAGCGCGGGCGGGCGGCGGCGCGTCCCCAGGTAGGCGGGGCGCTCCAGGTCGTCGCCGGGGTCGGTATCCGGGACGGCGGGGGCGTTGGACAGCACGCTCATGGTGGGCTCCGCTCGGGGTGGGGTGCGTCAGCCGGTGGCGGCGGACAGGTCGAACACGACCTCGGAGGCGGTGACGGCCTCGGCGAGGATCCCGTGCCGGTGGAAGACCCCGCCGACGGTCTCGATGGCGGCCAGGTCCTCCTCGGTCGGGTAACGGAACTCGTGGGCCAGGCGCGTGGTCTCGACGGCGTCGTCCAGCCGGTCGCCGGAGCGGGCGGTGGGGCCCTGGTCGAGGAACACGTTCTGGAAGGCCTCGGGGTCCTCGTTGCCCTGGCGGACCAGCTCGTTGTAGACCTCGAAGAACACCTCCACCGCCTCGGGGTGCTCCTCCAGGAGCTCGATGCGGGCGGCGAACATGCCCAGGTCGGCGTCGTCCACGTCCCGGCTGGTGAGGATGGTCTGCGCGCCGTTGGCGACGGCCTCGGGGTAGGCGTCGACGATGGCCCACCAGGCGTCGATGTCGCCGGAGGCGAACGCGGCGGCGCCCTCCTGCGGGTTGAGGTAGACGCGTTCGACCTCGTCGGGCTCCAGGCCCTCGGCCTCCAGGGCGCGCAGCAGCAGGTACTCGCCCTTGCCGGCCTGGTTGACGGCGACGCGCGCGCCGACGAGGTCGTCGAGGGAGTCGGCGTCGCTGTCGGCGGGGACGACCAGGCCGTCGGCCAGGGGCGCCTCGGGGTCGGTGGTGTCGCTGACCATGAACACGCGCAGGTCGTCGCTGGTGGCCAGGGCGCCGACGGCGGGTGAGAGGGCGCCCTGCTGGATGTTGATGTCGCCGGTGCGCAGGGCCTCGCTGGCGGCGGTGAAGGAGGCGTAGGAGCCGCCCCATTCGATGGTGGCGCCGACCTCGGCGAGGCGTTCCTCGAAGATGCCCTCGCGCTTGGCGTAGGCGAGGGGGCCGGCGTTGCCGGGGTCGATGAGGCGCAGGACCGCGCCCTGGCCGTCGTCCTCTGCCGCCCCGCCGGTGGCGGTGCAGGCGGCGGTCGTGACCAGGAGCGCGGCGGCCAGGGGGAGCACCAGGGTGCGGCGAAGGGGCATGGCGGTCGCTTTCGGGACGGGGCCCAGGAGTGGGCCGGTGAACAACCACACCGTATTTGCCACATCGTGGCAAAGTCAATCTTTCCAGTAGGTTTTATAGATAATGCGACCGCACTCCACCCCCGTCACACACGTTGACCTGGGAGGACCCCTACTCGACGGGGTGCAGCAGCAACCGCTGGAACGCGGGCGCGAACTCCTGGGCGACCCGGGCCAGCTCCGGGAACCGCTCCACCGGCAGCGCCTCGGCGTCGGCGCGCAGCGCCAGCGCCATCCGCACCTGGCCCACCGCGTCCACCAGCGGCACCGCCACGGTGCGCTTGCGGCCGGTGATCTCCCGGTCGTTGACCGCGTACCCCCGGGCGCGCACCTCCTCCAGCACCGCCTTGAGGCGGTCGGGGTCGGTGATGGTGTTCTCGGTCAGGCGTTCCAGCTCCAGCCGGGACGGGTCGAACGAGGTGTCCCAGGCCAGCAGGACCTTGCCCATCGCCGAGGCGTGCAGCGGGATGTAGACGCTCAGCCCGGACTCGGGGTCCACCGCCTCCCCGGCGATGA
>NZ_JBJJBV010000427.1:0-3900 GCF_045446735.1 Nocardiopsis protaetiae | reverse complement strand
GCGCCGCCTCCGAGAACGCCGACAGGAACTGCTCCGGGCCGCCCGTCGGCCCGGCCAGCCCCACCGTCACCGGCGCGCCCCCGGCCGCCAGCGCCAGCTCCTCGGCCGCCCGCCGCCCCGCCGTCCTGGGGTCGGTCCCCGGCAGCGCCAGCACCAGTCGGCCCGCCCGGCTCCCGGCCAGGCCGCCGGTGGTCTCGGCCACGTGCGTGGCCGCCGACCGCAACCGCCCCGGGTCGGCGCCCGGCGCCTCCGCCACCACCAGCACGTGCGGGGCGTCCAGGTCCGCGTGCAGCAGCGCCGCCCGCTCCCGCAGCGACGCCGGGTCGCGCGCCGGGGTCTCCAGCAGCTCGTTGAGCAGGTCGCCGCGCACCCGGTGCTCGGTCTCGCTCACCGAACGCCGGATCAGCAGCAGCAGCGCGGTCACCATCGCCGCCCGCTCCAGCACCCGCTGGTCGGTCTCGTCCAGCTCCACCCCGCGCAACACCAGCGTCCCCAGCGGCTCGCTGCCCGCCGCCGCCGACGCCACCCAGGCGTTCCCGGCGCGCACCGCGCGGCCGCTCGCCAGCGCCGCCCGCACCGCCTCCTCCACCGCCTCGTCCGGCTCCGGCGGATGCGAGCGCTCGGTCACCGACCCCTGCGGGGTCGCCGTCACCGTCACGTCCGTGGTCACGTCCCGCACCGTCACCGACCCGCCCAGCACCTCGGCGATCGCCGCCGCGACCTCCCGCACCCCGCCGCCGCGCAGCACCAGGTCGGTCAGCCGGTCATGGGCGGCCGCCGACCGCTCCACCGACGCCGTGTGCCGCTGCAACCGCTCGTTGACGGTGTGCAGCTCGTCCAGCGCCCGCCGGGTGTCGTCGATGAGGTTGGCGCTGTCGATCGCGATCGCCGCGTGCGTCGCCAGCGACGACAGCAGCGCCACCTCCGAGTGCGCGAACGGCCGCTCCCGCCGGTTCGCCGCGAACAGCACCCCCACGTCCCGGCCGTTCATCTTCAACGGCACCCCCAGGATGGCCACCAGGCCCTCCTCGCGCACCGCGTGGTCGATGTTCTCCGCGTGCGCGAACCGCGGGTCGGCGAAGTAGTTGGCCGTCACGTACGGCAGCGCCGTCTTGGCCACCAGCCCGCCCAGACCCTTGCCCGCACCCAGCCGCAACTGCTGGAACGACGCCGACACCGACCCCGACGTCACCCGCATCACGGTGCCGCCCGCCTCCGGGTCGCTCAGCGTCAGATACGCGACGTCCGTGCCCAGCAGGTTGCGCGCCCGCTCCACGATCGCCCGCAGCACCTGGTCCAGGCTGCGCATCCCCGCCAGGTCGTTGGCGGTCTCGAACAGCGCGCTCAGCTCCGACTCGCGCCGCCGCCGGTCCCGCATCACCGACCGCACCCGCAGCGCCGTCAGCTTGGCCGCCTCCAGGGCCGCCACCACCTCCGGGTCCGCGCCCCGGGCACGGGCCTGGAGGACCGGGCGCTCGTACTCCACCGCCGGGGCGTCGCGCAGCAGCAGGTCCAGGAAGAGGGCCTGGCCGGCGACGCCCGTCGGGTCGTCCCCGGGCGAGTCCGTGCGGGAAGGGGTCGTGTTCAGCTCGCGCTCCATGCTCCGTCCACCGGCAGCGACGCCCCGTTGATGTACGACGCGTCGTCACCGCACAGGTAGGCGACCAGCTCGGCCACCTCCTCCGGTTCGATCAACCGCTTCAGCGGGGTCCGCGCCAGCAGCACCTCCGACACCACCCGCTCCTCGGGGATGCCGTGCGCCGCCGCCTGGTCCGCGATCTGCTTCTCCACCAGCGCCGTGCGCACGTAGCCCGGGTTCACACAGTTGGAGGTCACCCCGTGTGGGGCGCCCTCCAGCGCCACCACCTTGGAGAAGCCCTCCAGCCCGTGCTTGGCCGTCACGTACGCCGACTTGTAGGCCGAGGCGCGCAGCCCGTGCACGGAGGAGATGTTGACGATCCTCCCCCAGCCCCGCCCGTACATGTGCGGCAGGGCTCCGCGCACCACCCGGAACGGCGCCTCGACCATGAGACGAAGGATGAACGAGAACCGCTCGGGAGGGAAGTCCTGCACCGGGGACACCGTCTGCACACCCGCGTTGTTCACGATGATGTCGGCGCCCCGGGCGGCCTCCTCGGCGGCGTCCAGGTCGGTCAGGTCCAGCACGACCGGATCGCCCACACCCCGGTCGGCGAGGTCGGCCAGGGCGTCGGCGTTCACGTCGACCAGCCGCACGGCGGCGCCCGCGTCGGCCAGCCGCAGGGCACAGGCCCGGCCGATACCGCTGGCGGCACCGGAGACGAAGGCGGTCTTACCGGTCAGGTCGACCCGGGCGGTGTGCTCCGCGGGCCGGGGGGAGGGGGGTGCGGGCGCGCGCCGCGCCGTACCCGCCGGGAACTCGTGCGTCGTCATGGCAGCAACGTAGGCCCGCCCGCGCGGCCGGGGGATAGGAGGCGGATACACACCAACCGGCTCGCACATGTGGACATGGGCCATGCCCCGGGGTGCCCCTGTGGGGTTCGCACTGGACAGGGGTGTGTGATCGGGGTCTCCGCTACATGTCGTGCGCGTCACACGCGCGTTAAGGTCCGGGCAACGGTTCGGCCGAACCCCCCGCTCACGCCGTATCCCCTGGAGGCAACCCCCATGGACTCCGCCGCCCGCCGGGCGCGGGTACCCCTCGCCCTCGCCCTGGCCACCGTCCTCGTCACGGCCGCCGCCCTGCTGACCGCCCTGGCGCCCCGCGCCCACGCCGCCACCCTCACCCCCGTCGCCTCGTTCGGCACCAACCCCGGCAACCTGTCCCTGTACACGTACGTGCCCGACGGGCTCCCCGCCGACGCGCCCCTGGTGGTGCTCTTCCACGGCTGCGCCCAGGACGCCGCCGCCTACCACCAGCACTCCGGCTGGGCCCGCGCCGCCGACACGGGCGGGTTCGCGCTCGCCTACGCCGAGCAGAAGACCGCCAACAACGCCAGCCGCTGCTTCAACTGGTTCGAGCCCGGCGACGTGGCCCGCGACTCCGGGGAGGCCCGCTCGGTCCGCTCCATGGTGGAGCACACCGTGTCCGCCCACGGCCTGAACCCCGGGCGCGTGTACGCCTCCGGCCTGTCCGCCGGCGGCGCCATGGTCAGCGAGGTGCTCTCGGCCTACCCCGACCTCTTCGCCGGGGGCGCGATCGTCGCCGGGGTCCCCACCGGCTGCGCCACGAGCATGGTCGACGCCTTCACCTGCATGAACCCGGGCAAGACCCAGACCGCGCAGCAGTGGGGCGCCAAGGTCCGCGCCAAGAACCCCGGGTGGACCGGCCCCTGGCCGCGGGTGGCCGTCTGGCACGGCACCTCCGACACCACCGTCGCCCCCGCCAACGGCACCGGCGGCGTGCGGCAGTGGACCAACGTGCACGGGATCGCCGAGACCCCCACCGCCACCGAGTCCCTGCCGGGGTCCACCACCGCGTCCTACTACGGCGGGTCCGACGCCGCCTCGGCGCGGGTCGCGCACTACTCGGTGTCCGGGCTCGGGCACGGCACCCCGGTCGACCCGGCCTCGGGCTGCGGCACGGCGGGCGCGTACTTCCTGGCCTCGGTCTGCTCCACGGGGTACACCGCGCAGTTCTGGGGGCTGGGCGACGGGACCGGGCCCCAGCCCACCGATCCGCCCACGGAGGAGCCGACCGACCCGCCGACCGAGGGACCGGACGGTGAGTGCGTGCGCGCCACCAACTACGCCCACGTCCAGGCGGGCCGCGCCGTCCAGCGGCTCGGCCAGACCTACGCCGTCGGCTCCGACGACGCGCTCGGCCTGTGGAACGTCTTCGTGACGACCTCCCTCACCGAGACCTCGCCCGGGTACTGGAAGAACACCCCCGGCGCCTGCTGACCCCCCGGGAGAACGGCG
>NZ_JBJJBV010000426.1:0-3939 GCF_045446735.1 Nocardiopsis protaetiae | reverse complement strand
GTGCAGGGCGTGGGGGCGGGGTAGCGGAGGTCGGGGCGTGGGGGCAGGGCGGGGAGGGGAGAGGAGGGGAGGAGGGGAGGTCAGGGGGCGGGGTCGGCCGCCGCGGACTCCGCGGCAGGCTCCGGGTCGGGTTCGGCCTCGTACCCCCGCACCGGGATGAACAGCCCCACAACGGTGCCCAGGCCACAGGCCGCGACCCCGGCCCACAGCGCGGCGTCCACGCCCGCGGCCGACGGGTAGGGCACACCGGCCACGGTGACCGTCAGCGAGGCGAACAGCAGCGCGAGCACCGCACTGGCCGAAGAGGTGCCCAGGGAGCGGACCAGCGAGTTGATCCCGTTGGCGGAGGCGGTCGCGCCGCGGGGCACCGCGCTCATGATGAGGACCGGCATGGCCGCGAAGGAGATGGCGGTGCCCACACTGACCAGGGTGCTCCCCAGCACCGCGTTGGCCAGGGAACCGGGGAGCAGTACCCGGCCCAGGTAGGTCAGCCCCATGACGACCAGCCCGACCAGCAGGGTCGGCCGGCCTCCCCACCGGTTGAGCATGCGACCGGCCACCGGGGAGAACACCAGCATCATCAGCCCGCTCGGCACCATGAGGAGCCCCGCGGTGACCACCGGCAGGGCCAGGCCGTACCCGGTGCCGGTCGGCACCTGGAGCTCCTGGGTGAGGACCAGGCCGTTGAGGAACATCGCGAACCCGGCGAAGTACGACGCGATGTTGGTCAGCAGCACCGGCGGCAGCACCGCCGTGCGCAGGTCCACCATGGGCGCTCGGGTCTTGAGCTGGAGCGGGATCCACAGGGCAAGGAAGAGGACCGACACCCCGCTCAGGACGAGCACCCGCGGACCGCCCCACCCCCAGGCGGCGCCCTTGGACAGCACCAGCAGTAGGCAGACCAGGATCACGGACAGCACCAGGGCGCCCAGGACGTCGAAGCGGCCGGGGGAGCGCTGGGATGACTCGGCCACCGACAGCCGGATGAGCACGATGAGGGCGATGCCCACGGCGGCGGTGGACCAGAACAGGGACGTCCACCCGAACGCGCCGTAGAGCACCCCCGACAGCGGGAGTCCGAGCGCGCCGCCGATGCCCAGGGTCGCGCTCATCAGGGCGATGCCTCCGGCCAGCCTCTCCCGGGGCAGCTGCTCGCGCATGATGCTGATGCCCACAGGGATGAGGGAGGTCCCGAATCCCTGGAGGGCGCGTCCGACCAGCAGCGGTATGAAGCTTCCGCCCAGTGCTGCGTTTTCGCCCAGTGTCGAGCTTCCGCCCAGCGCTGCGCTTCCGCCCAGTGCTGCGATGAGGGACCCGGTTGTCATCACCGCGAGCGAGACCAGCAGCATGCGGCGCTTGCCGTACATGTCGGCCATGCGGGTGACGATCGGGGTGGCCACGGCGCCGGTCAGCAGGGTGGCGGTGACCAGCCAGGAGGCGTCGTCGGCGGAGACGCCCAGGATCTCGGGCAGGTCGGGGAGCAGCGGGATGACCAGGGTCTGCTGGAGGGCGACGATCATGCCGCAGAGGGTGAGGACGCCGGTGGTGAACCAGGCGGGCATCCGCGGGGCGGATGACATGGGACCTCCGGGGAGGGGGTGGGGCGGACCGGGGTGTCCGGGGTATCCGGGGTGTCCACCGCCAAGGTAAACACTGTTCAATCCCGATGGCACGCTCCGGCGTCCGATCGTGGCGTGGATCACTTTGGGCCTGGGGGCTGGGGGGCTGGAGGGCTGGGGGCCTGGGAGACCCTGGGAGGTCCGGGACGCCGGGGGCACCGGGGGCAGCGGGAGATCACGTACGCGCGGATACGTCGCACGCTGTACGCCGTGTCGTCGCTTCCGGCGCATATTGGCCGCATCGGGGAGGGGTTGGGGTGGGGGTTGTGGTTTTTCCTCCCGACACCCCCTGTGTCTGGGGAGGGCAATGAGGGCGGGGGTTACTACGCCAGGTGTCTGGGCTTTCAAGCGAGGTCTGTGCAACCGCGGCTTCACAGTCGGGGCGTCTTTCCGTGGACCTGTGTGGTCGGGGGTGTGCGCTGTGCCCCGACCCGTCCCCTGGAAAAACCCCCACCACCGGGGACGTGCAGGAGACGCGTACGTCTTTTTGGTCTGCCGGGCGTCGTACCGTGGGGACGGCTCCGCGCCCAGCCCGGGTCTGTACGTTCCCAAGGGGTGACCCGTGGAGACCAACGCGACCGTGTGCGGACCTTCAGACCGCCCTCCGCAGATGGCGGGGGTTTTGGAAACCTGCTCTTGCTGTCTCACCCCCTGGGGCCGGGGTCCCGTCCCGCTCTACCGACACCCCCCGGGGCCGGGGTGGGAAGCCTCCTGCGGCCGTCACCCTCTGTGGTGGGGGAGGCACAACGCACTCCGGCTGTGGCTGGGGTCCCGGGAAGGTGGGCAACCCCCTGGGACCGGGGCGGGAGGCCGCGTGTAGCCGTCACCCCTTGCGGCGGGGGTGGCCGGGCTGGGACTGAGGCCTCGGGGAAGGTGGGCAACCCCCCGGGGCCAGGGCGGGAGGCCGCGTGTGGCCGTCACCCCTTGCGGCGGGGGTGGCCGGGCTGGGGCTGAGGACCCCAGGTCGGGTGGGTAACCCCCTGGGGTCGGGGCGGGAGGCCTCGTGTGGCCGTCACTCTCTGTGGCAGGGGTGGCCGGGCTGGGCTGAGGTTCCGGGGAAGGTGGGTAACCCCCTGGGGTCGGGTGGGGGGCCGCGTGCTGCTGCCACTTTCTGCGGTGCTGGACGTCGACCTCCGGATGCTCTTCCCGCCGTCCACGGTGGTCGTGTTCGCTCAGTGGGGCAGCGAGCGCACGACCTCCAGGTCGTCGGGGGTCGCCTTGAGCAGGGCGTCGTCGAAGTCGTGGTGGCGTTCGACGTACCTGGCCACATAGGGGCAGACGGGGACGATGCCCAGGCCCAGGGAGCGGGTCTCCGCCAGGGCCTCGGCGACCAGTGTGCCCGCCAGCCCGCGCCCGGAGAAGCGCTCGTCGATCTCGGTGTGGTAGAAGATGCGCCGCCGGTCGTCGGCGTCCACGAACTTCGTGAACCCCGCGATCTCCCCGTCGACGCTGATCGTGTACCGGTCCGCGGCTTCGGCCACCGTGGCCTTCTCGTCCGTCATGGGCCCATCATGCCCGCATCCGCCCCTTCGATCCCGGGCGGCGCGCTGGATCGGGGATTCCTCTGCGGAACCGAGCATTTGCGCTATTTCGCCGGGCTCGTGCCGTGGTCCTCTTCTCTTGAACGAGGGGAGCGGCGATGCGGATGGCGCCAGGTGTCACGGCGGCCGGGGAAAGGCTCGACTTCGCCGAGGGACTGCTCGGCCTGTACGACGAGGACGACCCGCGGCGCGCGCTGTGGAACGGCCGCCTGGAACGGGCCCGGCAGCGCCTCGCCGAGCGCCGCTACTACCTCGCCGTCCTGGGCGAGTTCAGCAGCGGCAAGAGCACGTTCATCAACGCGCTCCTGGAGGCCGAGCTGCTGGCCTCCGCCGTCAAGGAGACCACCGCAGCGGTCGTGCGCATCGCCTACGGCCGACGCTTCACGCTGCGGATCGACTTCCGGGACGGGGAACGCTGGGAGGGGGAGGGACCGGTCGGGGAAGGACGGCTCCGGCCGGTCCGGCCCTCCGGCGGGGACGGCCCCCGCGACACCGGAGAGGTCAAGCGGGCACTGGACGCCATGGAGCTGCGCGAGGTCCTGCGTACCGCCATGACCGACACCTTGGTCACCCCGCTCATCGAAACCGTGCACGTCACCTTCCCCTCACCCCTGCTGGCCAGCGGTCTCGTGATCATCGACACCCCTGGCAGCGACTCCAACCACGGCTACGCGGGCCTGACCCGCGCGGCGATCGCCGAGGCCGACGCGGCCGTCATCGTGAGCCAGCAGAGCCACATCCTGCCCGCGAGCCAGGTCGAGTTCCTCACCGAGGAACTC
>NZ_JBJJBV010000425.1:0-3945 GCF_045446735.1 Nocardiopsis protaetiae | reverse complement strand
CGGGGCGGGTCAGCCCGCCTGGTGTCCGGCGGCGCGCCCGGCCTCCAGGCGCGCGACCGGGACGCGGAACGGCGAGCAGGACACGTAGTCCAGGCCGACCTTGTGGAAGAAGTGCACCGACGCAGGGTCGCCGCCGTGCTCGCCGCACACGCCCAGCTTGATGTCGGGGCGGGCGGCCCGCCCCTCCTCGGCGGCGATGCGGATCAGGCGGCCCACCCCGTCCACGTCCAGGGACTCGAACGGCGACACCCCGAACACGCCCTTCTCCAGGTAGGCGGAGAAGAACGACGCCTCCACGTCGTCGCGCGAGAAACCCCACACCGTCTGGGTGAGGTCGTTGGTGCCGAAGGAGAAGAACGCGGCGTGCTCGGCGATCTGCCCGGCGGTCAGGGCGGCGCGGGGCAGCTCGATCATGGTGCCGACCGGGAAGTCCAGCTCCAGCCCGTTCTCCTCGCCGACCTCGCGCAGCACCCGCAGCGCGTCGTCGCGGATGATCTCCAGCTCCTGGACCGTGCCCACCAGCGGGATCATGATCTCAGGCCGGGGGCGCCCGCCCGCGCGGATGCGGTCGACGGCGGCCTGGGCGATGGCCCGCACCTGCATGGTGAACAGGCCGGGGACGACCAGGCCCAAGCGCACGCCGCGCAGGCCCAGCATGGGGTTCTGCTCGTGGAGCTTGTGCACGGCCTGGAGTACCCGCAGGTCGTTCTCATGGCTCTCGCCGCGGGCCTCGGCCACCGCCACGCGCACCGACAGCTCGGTGATGTCGGGCAGGAACTCGTGCAGCGGCGGGTCGAGCAGGCGCACGGTGACGGGCAGGCCGTCCATGGCCTCCAGGATGCCGTTGAAGTCGGCGCGCTGGAGCGGCAGCAGGGCGGCCAGGGCCTCGGTCTGCTCGTTCTCGGTGTCGGCCAGGATGAGGCGTTCCACCAGCTGGCGGCGGTCGCCGAGGAACATGTGCTCGGTGCGGCACAGGCCGATGCCCTGGGCGCCCATCCGGCGGGCGCGGGCGGCGTCCTCGGGGGTGTCGGCGTTGGCGCGCACCCGCATGCGGCGGGCGGCGTCCACGTAGTGCATGAGCCGGTCCACGGCGCGCACCAGCTCGTCGGCCTGGTCGGAGGCGGGGTCGATCTCGCCCTCGAAGTAGCGGACCACCGGGGAGTCCACGACCGGCACCTCGCCGAGGAACACCTTGCCGCTGGTGCCGTCGATGGAGATGACGTCGCCCTCCTCGATCACCTCGCCGCCGGGCGCGGTGAGCCGCCGGTTCTTGGTGTCGATGTCGAGTTCCTCGGCGCCGCAGACGCAGGTCTTGCCCATGCCGCGGGCGACCACGGCGGCGTGGGAGGTCTTGCCGCCGCGGCTGGTGAGGATGCCCTCGGCGGCGATCATGCCTTCGAGGTCGTCGGGGTTGGTCTCGCGGCGGCACAGGATGACCTTCTCGCCGCTGCGGGACCACTTGACCGCGGTGTAGGAGTCGAACACGGCCTTGCCGACGGCGGCGCCCGGGGAGGCGTTCATACCGCGGCCCAGCAGGTGAACGCTGCCGTCGCCGCCCGCGGCGACGGCGGTCTCGTCGAAGCGGGGGAACATCAGCTGGGCGAGCTGGTCGCCGGTGACCCGCTGGACGGCCTCGTCCAGGGTGATCATGCCCTGGTCGACGAGCTGGTCGGCGATGCGGAACGCGGCGGCGGCGGTGCGCTTGCCCACGCGGGTCTGGAGCATCCACAGCCTGCCGCGCTCGATGGTGAACTCGATGTCGCACAGGTCGCGGTAGTGGTTCTCCAGGGTCTCCATGATCCCCATCAGCTGCTCGTAGCTGCGGGGGTCGATGCCCTCCAGGTCGGCCAGGGGCACGGTGTTGCGGATACCGGCGACGACGTCCTCGCCCTGGGCGTTCTGGAGGTAGTCGCCGTAGACGCCCTGCTGGCCGGAGGCGGGGTCGCGGGTGAAGGCCACGCCGGTGCCGGAGTCCATGCCGAGGTTGCCGAACACCATGGAGCAGATGTTGACCGCGGTACCCAGGTCGGCGGGGATGCGCTCCTGGCGGCGGTAGAGGACGGCGCGGGGGGCGTTCCAGGAGTCGAAGACCGCCTTGACGGCGAGGGTCATCTGCTCGCGGGGGTCGGTGGGGAAGGGGGTGCCGGTCTGCTCGTGGACGATGGCCTTGAAGCGGTCCACGAGGGCGCGGAAGTCGTCGGCGTCCAGGTCGAGGTCGTCGGTGACGCCCTTGGCGGCCTTGGCCTCGTCGATGGCGTCCTCGAACAGCTCGCCGTCGATGTCCTGGACGGTCTTGCCGAACATCTGGATGAGGCGGCGGTAGGAGTCCCAGGCGAAGCGCTCGTCCCCGCCCTGGCGGGCCAGGCCGGCGACGGACTCGTCGTTGAGGCCGATGTTGAGGACGGTCTCCATCATGCCGGGCATGGAGAATCTGGCGCCCGAGCGCACGCTCACCAGGAGCGGGTCGTCGGCCTGGCCCAGGCGCCGCCCCATGGCCTTTTCGAGCTCCTTGAGGTTCTCCTCGATCTCGGTCTCCAGGCCCGCGGGGAAGCCGCCGTTGGAGAGGTAGTGGCGGCAGGCCTCGGTGGTGATGGTGAAGCCCGGGGGGACGGGGAGGCCGAGGTTGGTCATCTCGGCGAGGTTGGCGCCCTTACCGCCGAGGAGGTCCTTGAGGTCCTTGTTGCCCTCGGTGAACTTGTAGACGTACTTGGCCACGGGGGTTCTCCCTCGTTCGCTCGGCGACACCCCTGCGGGGTCGACCCTGGTGCCCGGATGGGCGCGACTCTATCCAGTCTCTGCACGGCCACCCCTCCATGAACCACCTTTTTGTGACATTTTCCCAGCTCATGGGCTTTAAAAAGGTCTAGACCAATGGTCCAGGAAGGGTAGACGAACCCCTTGACCTCGAAAGATGCACGGGAGAGGGCAAGGGCCGAGGACGCCGCTGGTCACGGCGTCTGGAACGCACCATAGCGGGTTCTGATCGATCAGAACACCGGGGATGCCCCCGAATCGACCACTCCGAACGCACAAGCCCTGCCAGAGCGGCACTGTGCCGCTCGACACACCCCTACCTTCAAGTAACCTACGGTCCCGTAAGTTAGGCTTTTCCAGGGGCCCGACACCGTGCCGGGCCCACGAATCGCGGGGAGTGGAACGTGTCCAGGGACAAGGCGCGGGGAACCGGATACGCGCGGACGCGGAAGGGGAGGAAGGGCCCGGAGGGCACCCTCCCCGAGCGGGCCGTGGCCGCCGCCGAGGGACTGGTGGAGGCGGTCAAACCCCGCCTGCGCGGCTGGCTGCACCTGGGCACCGCCCCGCTGGCGCTGGCCGCGGGCATCGTCCTGGTGGCCCTCTCCCCCACCGTGCCCGCCATGGCGGCCAGCGCGGTCTACGCGCTCAGCTCGGTCCTGCTCTTCAGCACCTCCGCGATCTACCACGTGGGGCGCTGGTCACCGCGGGTGCAGCAGGTGCTGCGCCGCATGGACCACTCCAACATCTACCTCATCATCGCGGGCACCTACACGCCGTTCATCGTGCTGGTGCTGGAGGGGACCCTGCGCACGGCGATGCTCGCCCTGGTGTGGGGCGGGGCGATCGCGGGGGTCGGGTTCAAGCTGCTGTGGCTGGGGGCCCCGCGCTGGCTGTCCACCGCGCTGTACCTGGCCATCGGCTGGGTGGCGGTGCTGTTCATCCCGCAACTGGTCGAGGGGACGCACCCGGCGACGTGGATCCTCATCCTGGTCGGCGGGGTGCTCTACAGCGTCGGCGCGGTGGTCTACGGCATGAAGTGGCCGGATCCGGCGCCCCGGTGGTTCGGCTTCCACGAGATCTTCCACTCGCTGACCATCGCCGCGTTCGTGTGCCACTACATCGCGGTCTCCTTCGTGGTCTACACCGCGGCCTGAGAGGCGGCGACGCGGCAGCGATACAGCAGAGATACGG
>NZ_JBJJBV010000424.1:0-3998 GCF_045446735.1 Nocardiopsis protaetiae | reverse complement strand
CGCCGCGGTCTGGGGCTCGGGCGTCTTCTCCGACGTCAGCGAGAGCGGTTTCGAGGACCCCGGCGCCGAGTCCTCCCGCGCCATGGACCTCCTCGAAGGCGAGCTGGGCCACGACGACATCGACATCGTCGCCGTCTACCGCAGCGACGAGATGAAGGTCGACAACCCCACCTTCGCCGCGGCCGTCCAGCGCATCGCCGACGGCATGCCCGAGGGCGCCGTCGCCGACTTCGACGTCTACCTCGACGAGGACCTCTCCGACATCGAACGCGGCATGCTCGTCTCCGAGGACATGCACGCGACCTACCTCCCCCTCATCCTGACCGGCGAGAGCCACACCGACCGCCTGGACCAGTACGAGGCCGTCGCCGAACACCTGGAGTCGGGCCCGCTGGAGACCCACCTGGGCGGCCCCATCGCGGTCGAGCACGAGCTCTCGGCGACCGCCGAGGCCGACATCGTCCGCGCCGAGCTCATCACCATGCCGCTGCTGCTGTTCCTGCTGGTGCTGATCTTCGGCGGCCTCATCGCGGGCGTGGTCCCCCTGGCGGTGGGCGGCCTGGCCATCCTGGGCTCCCTGACGGTGCTGCGCGCCCTCACCCACGTCACCGACGTCTCGGTGTTCGCGGTCAACGTCGCCACCATCCTGGGCCTGGGCCTGGCGATCGACTACGGCCTGTTCATGGTCAGCCGCTTCCGCGAGGAGCTGGACCGGGGCCGGGGGGTGGCCGCCGCGGTGGGCCGCACCGTCGACACCGCGGGGCGCACGGTCGCCTTCTCGGGGGTCACGGTCGGCATCGCGTTCGCAGGCCTGCTGTTCTTCCCGCAGCCGATCCTGAAGTCCATCGGGTTCGGCGGCATCGCCGTGGTCCTGTTCGACCTGCTGGCCGCCCTGGTGTTCCTCCCGGCGCTGCTGTCGGTGGT
Source organism: Nocardiopsis protaetiae (assembly GCF_045446735.1). NCBI lineage: Bacteria > Bacillati > Actinomycetota > Actinomycetes > Streptosporangiales > Nocardiopsidaceae > Nocardiopsis > Nocardiopsis protaetiae. Next base: position 3,074 of record NZ_JBJJBV010000424.1, on the reverse strand, counting down.
GGGCCGGCGCATCGACCGCCTCCGGCTGCCGCTGCCCCGCCGCACCGTCACCGGCACCCTCCAGGAGGGCGGCTGGACACGGCTGGCCCGCACCGTGATGCGCGGCCCCGCGGTGTCGCTGGTGGCGGTCCTCACCGTTCTGGTGGTCTTCGGCTCGGGCCTGGCCTCCGCCCACCTGGGCACCACCGACCAGCGCTACCTGCCCGAGGACGCGGGCAGCCGGATCGCCACCGAGTCGGTCGCCGAGGACTTCCCGGCGGGTGGCCTGGGCCGCCTGCACGTCGCGGTGGTCGGGGACCCCTCCGACGAGGCGCTGGAGGAGTACGCCGAACGCCTGGAGGACCTGCCGGAGGTCGCCCTGGCCCGGGTGGAGCGCACCGGCGAGGGCATCGCCCACGTCCTGGTCGCCTACCAGGGCGCCACCGACTCCGACGAGGTCAAGGGCCTGGTCGCCGACGTCCGCGCCGAGCCCGCCCCGGACGGGGCGCAGGAGACCCTGGTGGGCGGTGTCGCGGCGATGCAGCAGGACAACGTGGCCGCGATCGTGGAGTCGGCCCCGGTCACCGTCGGGTTCATCGCGGGCGCCACCCTGTTCCTGCTGTTCCTGGCCTTCGGCTCGATCGTGCTGCCCGTCAAGGCGGTCCTCATGGGCGCGCTGTCCCTGGGCGCCTCGCTGGGCGTGGTGATCTGGGGTTTCCAGGAGGGCGCCTTCGCCGGCCCGCTGGGGTTCGAGCCGGTCGGCACGATCGACCCCACCTACCTGGTGCTCATCACGATCGTGGCGTTCGGCCTGGCCATGGACTACGAGCTGTTCCTGCTCAGCCGGGTCCGCGAGGAGTTCCTGCGCACCGGCGACAACACCCGCTCGGTGGCGGCGGGGCTCCAGCACACGGGGCGGATCATCACCAGCGCGGCGGTCCTGCTCGTGGTGGTGCTGCTGGCGATGGGCACCTCGGGCCTGCTGTTCCTGAAGATCATCGGCATCGGCCTGGCGATCGCGGTGTTCGTGGACGCCACCCTGGTCCGCGCGATCATGGTCCCGGCGACGATGCGCCTGCTGGGCGGTGTGAACTGGTGGCTGCCGCGGCCGCTGCGGTGGCTGCACGACCGCATCGGGATCTCCGAGGGCGGCGGCGAGGAGCCCGCGGCCCCGGCGCCGGCCGGGCGCGAGCGCGTGCCCGCGGGGGTCTGAGCCGGGAGCGGTCCCACCGGGAGGCGAGTCCTCCCGGTGGGACCTGTCGTGTGCGCGGTCAGGGGGCGTTCTGCAGCCGCCGTGCGCCGGTGATCGGCTGGTGGCGGCGGATGGCCTGGTAGAGGTCGTGCAGCTCGGGGCGGGGCGGAACGTTGAGCTCCCCCAGCATCCGCGTGGCCAGCATCTGGTACACGCGGACCGCTTCGGCCGTGCGGCCCTCCTCGTACAGGGCCAGGATGAGGAGCCGGGCCAGGTTCTCCTCCAGCGGGTGGTGCCGCAGCGCGTCGCGCAGCGGCTCCATCACCTCGGCCCGGCGGCCAGTCCGGAGCCCGACGGCGGCGTACTCCTCCAGCACCACCAGCCGGACGGTCTCCATGAACTCCCGCTCGTCGTCGAACGCGGGTCCGGACAGCTCGCCCAGGAACGGCCCCCGCCACAGGGCCAGGGCGCGGCCGAACAGGTCGGCGGCCTGTGCCTCCTCGCCGCGGTCGCGCAGAGCGCGTGCGGTCTGCATCCAGGTCTGGAACAGGATCAGGTCCATCTGGCCGGCCGGGGGCACGAGCCGGTAGCCGGTGGGACCGCTCTCGATGGCGACACTCCTGTGCGGGGGTAGGGCGGCGAGGGCGCGGCGCAGTCCGGAAACGTACTTGTGGACCAGGTTGACGGCGTGGGTCGGGTGGCTCGGTCCCCACACCATCGTGATGATGCGCTGCGTGGTCACGGGGCGCTCGGCGTTGAGCGCGAGGGCCGCGAACACGGCGCGTTGTCGTGGGGCGCCCAGGGACAGGGGACCGTGTTCTCCGACGACCTCCAGCTCCCCCAGGACGGCGATGGTCGTCGGTGCCGCCTGCGTGGTTCTGATCATTCCGGAGCCCTTCCGGCGATTCTTGCGTTACCCGTCTCCAGCTTCTCGTGCACTCCGGTCCGGTTCGTCGCCCTCCGGCGTCGGTGGCGGAGGCCTTCCTCCGAAGTGGGCCGGAGTACCGCTCTGTGACGGCGTGTGCACGCCGTCGGTGTGCGGTGAGCCGATCATAAACACGAGGTCCGTACCTGTAAGTAATGGATAAATTTCCCTGCGCCATCAAGGTGGGGGCCTTCGCAGGCGGGGGTGTGGACCACGGGCCCCGAAGCCATCTCCTGTGTCGATGGTCACAAAACACAGATGATCGAGGCCAAGGATTAATTGCACGCGCATTTTCCCATGTGAACGCCTCGTGCAGGGTCAGAAGTGAGTTTTTTTCGCGGCCGGCCTTCAGGTCGTGCTCCAGGTCTTCTTCAGGTCCCCTCCGGATACTCGGTGTCCGTGGCGGGGGCGGACCGTTCCCCGTCCACCCCCGCCACTGGGATGGCTCTCCTCACCGTTCCGAACCCCGTGTCCTCTCCGCGGAACAGCCGTCGAGGGGGACGTGAACGAAAGGGAAGACATGAACCGCACGACCACCGGGCCCCAGGCCACCGCGACCGCCGAGCCCCGGACCGTCGAGGCCGCCGAGCCCCGGACCGCCGAGGCCGGCACCGACCACCGGGACCTGACCCACCTGGACCCCGACTACGGCGAGCCCCGAGAGCTCGACTACGACGCGACCGTGCCCCGCGGGCTGGTCCACCGCAACGCCGTCTCGGAGGTGTTCGTCACCGACTCCCGGCAGACCGGTGAGACCTCCTTCGAGGTCGCCGCCCAGCTGCCCCGCGGGCACGTGATGCTGGAGTCCCCGGCCTACGACCTGCCGCTGCTGCTGGAGGCGTGCCGCCAGACCGGAGTGCTCGTCTCGCACCGGCACCTGGACGTCCCCATGGACCGGGCGTTCATCATGCACCGCATGTCGCTGCACATCACCGACCTCGACGGCCTGCGCCAGGGCGCCGAGCCCGCGCGGGTCCT
>NZ_JBJJBV010000423.1:0-4037 GCF_045446735.1 Nocardiopsis protaetiae | reverse complement strand
CCACCCACCAGAACCGCCCCGGCCCCCGAGCGCCTCCCGCCCGCACACGGACGACTACTCAAGTTTGACCACCCAGAAATCAACTTTGACTACCAGTAAGCAAAGTTGACTAGCGAGCGGTCGATAGCCGCCCAAAAACCGGAAACGCCCCGGCCCCATCCCCGCGTGTGCGGGGCTCACGTCGGTGACCAGGGCCCGGGCGGCGTCGACCAGGGCCCATCCCCGCGTGTGCGGGGCTCACTGGCGGCGGGTGGCCCGCCCGGACGGGTGCGCGGGTCCATCCCCGCGTGTGCGGGGCTCACTCCGGGGGCTGGGGTGGCTGCTCGGGCTGCGAGGGTCCATCCCCGCGTGTGCGGGGCTCACACGAACCAGAACAGGACCGAGTACTGGGTCTCGGGTCCATCCCCGCGTGTGCGGGGCTCACCGTTAACGACCTGGGGAGACGCGGGGCGTTATCTCCGCGTTATGTGCGTCTCGGGGCCGTTTGAGCCGACGTCTCCGGACACTGTGGCACGAGAAACAGCGCGAGCTCAAGACAAAGAGCAGAGAGCAGCGGCCGGGGCCAACCGAGATGCGTGAGGCCGCCCGGAGGCGAAGACTGCGGGGCGGCCTCCAGAGGGATCAGTGTTCCGGTCGGGTGAGCGACTCTCAACACGGACAGTTGCTCAATCTCCAGGGGCCACCTTGCGGACGTGGGTGTTGGTGGGGTCGAGGGGGGTGCCGTCGGCGGCGGTGGGGGTGAGCGGGGGGACCGGGGTGTTCGTGGCGAGGGCGAGGAGTTCGGAGTGCTCCTCCCCCGGGGCGAAGGCGTGGCGCTCCCCCCACTGGCGCAGGGCGACGACGACGGTGAACAGGTCCCGCCCCTTGTCGGTGAGGACGTACTCGTTGCGGGTGCCGCGCTCGTTGGGGTGCTGCTCCATGACGCCGACGGCGATGAGCGCGCGCAGGCGGTCGATGAGGATGTTCCGGGCGATGCCGAGGCCGCGCTGGAAGTCGCTGAACCTGCGAACCCCGTCGAAGGCGTCGCGCACGATCAGCAGTGACCAGCGGTCGCCGAGGAGGTCGAGGGTGCGGGCGACCGGGCAGTGCGGGTCGGTCCATTCCTGGTCGGGCATGCAGCCACTCCATCCTTCGGTTGCAGTTTGCAACCATATCGCCGTAGCCTCTGATTGGTTTCAAACTACTACTTAAATCTGTCAGGGGTGGGCGAATGACAAAGTGTGCGGACCCCGAAGTCGGGCTGGAGCCCGTGACGGGGGTGGTGCGGGGGCTGCTCGCGGTGCTGTGCGCGGTGGCCGTGGCGAACGTCTACTACGCGCAGCCGCTGCTGGAGCGGATCGGGACCGATCTGGGGATCCCCGCCGCCGGGTTGGGCGCGGTGGTCGCCGTGGCCCAGGCGGGGTACCTGGTGGGGCTGGTGCTGCTGGTGCCGTTGGGAGACCTGGTGGACCGGCGGACGCTCATCGTCGTGCAGGTGGTGGCGGTTGCCGCCGGGTGCGCGGTGGTGGTGGGGGCGACCGGGAGTGCCGGGCTGCTGGTGGGGATGGCCGTGGTCGGGTTGTTCTCGGTGGTGGTGCAGATCGCCGTGGCGTACGTGGCGGCGGTGAGCGGGCCCGCCGAACGCGGCCGCAACGTGGGCACGGTGACCGGTGGTGTGGTGGTGGGCATCATCCTGGCCCGGACGGTGTCCGGGGCAGTGGCCGATCTGGCCGACTGGCGGTGGGTGTACGCGGGTTCGGCGGTGCTGGCTTTGGTGCTGGCCGTGGCCGTGCTGGTGCTGCTGCCCGCAGCGACGGAGAAACGGAAGGTGCGCGGGCCGGGGTCGGCGAGCCGCTATGGGCGGGCAGTGGCCTCAGTGGTCACCCTGACCGCGACCGATCGGGTGTTCCGGGTCCGGGCGCTGATCTGTCTGTTCGTGTTCGCGTCGTTCGGGGTGCTGTGGAGCGGGATGGCTCTGCCGCTGAGCGGCGAGCCGTGGAACCTGTCGACGACGCAGATCGGGCTGTTCGGTGTGGTGGGGCTGGCGGGTGCGCTGGGCGCCGCTCGGGCCGGGCGGTGGGCCGACCGAGGGTGGGGTGAGGCCGTCACCGTGTGCTCGCTGGTGGGGTTGGTGGTGTCGTGGCTGTTCATCGGGCAGGCCGGACACTCATTGGTGCTGTTCGCGGTGGGAGTGGTGGTCCTGGACTTCGCAGTGCAAGCCGTGCATGTGACGAGCCAGAACCGCATCGTCGCGGCCAGGCCGGAGTCGAGCGGTCGGATCATCGGCGCGTACATGGTGTTCTACTCGTTGGGCAGCGCTCTGGGCGCCGTCACTGCGGCGTGGGTGTACGCGAAGGTGGGATGGGGCGCCGTCAGTGTGTTGGGCGCGGCGTACGCCGGAGCGGCGTTGGTGGTGTGGCTGGTGGATCGCCGTCTTCCGAGGGCAGGGGCCGATTCCCGCCCTCGCAGCGTGGGAGGGGTCGGGTGATCGCGCGCCGGGGAGGGGAAACCGTCCCGGCGCTCGCCGCCGTCAGGGTTATCGGGGTTAGCAGGCGCCGCCCTTGACGGTGGAGAGGAAGGATCCCCACTCCGGGGTCGCGAAGGAGAAGTACCCGTCTTCTGGGTTCTTGGAATCCCGCAGGTTGGTGTGGCACACCCCCGCCGCGACCTCCACGCAGTTACCACCGCTGCTGTCGCTGTAGGACGACTTCTCCCAGCCCAGAGCAACCTCAACGCAGTTGCCGCCGCCGCTACCGCTGTACGAGGACTTCTCCCACCCGTGGGCGACCTCCACGCAGTTGCCGCCCTGGTTACTGCTGTAGGACGACTTACGCCAGGAGAGAGCGACCTCCACGCACTCGCCGCCACCGCTGCCGCTGTAGGACGACTTACGCCACGCCAGTCCCGACACCTCGGGTCGCTCGGTCATAGCTCTCCCATAATCGAAGCCATCAGGTCAATCGAGGCGCGCGGGCTGAGTGTCTGCATGCACAACGTATTGAATGCCTGCCGTTTCGCATCCACCTCATGCGCCACTTCCGTCATTGTGGCATGTTCGCCGGACTCCAGGTAAAGGACAGAAGGGTCCTCGGGGAAGTCCAGGATGACCAGCGAACCGTCGAGACCGGCATGCTCGGTGATGTCGGTCGGTATCACCGCGATGTTGACCAACGGCCGCTCCGCCTGCTCGATGAGGTGCGCCAACTGCTTCTTGAGGACCGTACGTCCGCCGATCGGGCGGCGCAAAGCAGATTCGTCCATCACCGCGAAGAGCACCGGCGGCTTCTCCCGGTCGAGGACATGTTGACGGCCGAGCCTGGCCGCCGTGCGCTGCTCCAGCTTTTCATCGCCGATGTAGGGGCGCCGACAGCTCAATAGGGCACGCACATAATCCTCGGCTTGTAGCAGGCCCGGAACCACCTGGGGCTGGAAGTTGTAGATGGCAGAAGCCTCCGCCTCCAACTTGGCATAGGGCTTGAACCATCCCGGGTATGCCTCCTCCGTCAGCACCAACAAGGGCAGTATCCGGCCCAGAGCGCCACCGGTCTGCAACACCTCGTCGCAGCGCCCGGTGAACGGTGAGTGCAGCTTGTCCTCGGGCGTCGGGTCCAGAGGGGAGCTCTTGCCCGTCTCCACCTTGGAGATCTTGGGCTTGGAGTAGTTGATCCTCGCGCTCAGCTCGTCCTGGGTCAGTCCCGCGGCCTCGCGGAAGCGCCGCAGCTCAGAGCCGTAGTAGTTGAGCACCGGGGAGTCAGCGGAACTCTTTTTGTCCGCTTTATCGCTTTCATCGGAGGGAACAACGCGCAAGTCGGACATAAAGAACTCTCCAGCGCAGCCGAGGGGCGACCAGGGGGCATGGACGACGCCACAGCCACGCGAACCGAGGCAGACGTCCGACAATTTCTAGGTTACTGATCTTTGATTATGCGGTTGACGGAAACGGTGAGGGTTCCAAGCCGACCGACTCGATGAACCCCCGCAGCAGATCGGTGCGCTTGCGCACCAGACGCAGATGCGCGTTGATCACCTGCTCCAAATCCTCCAGACTCCGGAACAGA
>NZ_JBJJBV010000422.1:0-4044 GCF_045446735.1 Nocardiopsis protaetiae | reverse complement strand
GGGCGGGCGCGCGCGTTGCTGGCGCCGCTGGCGTCGGTGGGCGGGTCGGTGCGCGACACGTTGGGGGAGCTGGCGTTGACGGAGCTGGGGTCGGTTTCGGGTGATCCGGTGGATCCGACGCCGGGGCTGGCCCGGACCGAGCTGCTCACCGGGCCGGTCGGGGAGTGGAGTGCGGCGCTGGCGGCCGAGCCGCTGGATCCGCTGTTCGGGGTGCAGGTGCGACAGCTCGGCGGTGCGCTGGCGGGGCCGTCGGGGACGCCGTTCGGGTCGCTGAGCGAGCCGTTCTACGCGTACGCGTTCGGGGCGCCGGTGGGTCCGGGCGGGGAGGGTGCGGTGCGCGGGCGGTTGGAGCGGCTGTTCGCGGGGGTGGCGGTGAGCGGGCGCAAGCCGCTGACGGCCCTGGGGGCGGGGGAGCCGGTGGGGCGGGTGTTCTCGCCTCGGGTGTTGGAGCGGTTGGGGCGGATCAAGCGTGAGCGCGACCCGCACGGTGTGGTGCGGGCGGCTCATTCGGTGCTGGGGTGAGGGGGCGGTGGGGGTCCCCGGTGCGGGGACCCCTGCCGGGTTGTTCAGTCGGTGCGGTGGGTGAGGCGGTCGTGGCGCTGGCGGGCGGCCTGGGCCGAGCCCAGGCCCAGGCCGAAGGCGATGTCCTGCCAGGTCATGCCGCGTCCCTTGGCCATCTGGAGCAGGCCGAGTTCGAGCCGGTCGAACTCGGCGCGGGCCAGGGGCAGCAGGGTGAGGGCGGCCAGCAGGTCCTCGCCGTCGACGTCGGGTTCGCCGGTGTCGGGCAGGGCGCTGCCGGCGGCGAGGTCGGCGGTGCGGCGCAAGGCGTCCAGGGGGGCCATGGGGCGGGTGTCGGCCTCCCAGCGGATGCGGTCCTCGCCGGTGGCGTGGCGGTGGGTGAGGCGGGTCAGGGCGGGGTAGGCGCGCTGTTTGCGGGCTTTTTCGGGGTCGGGCGGGGTCAGGTCGGGTGCGGTCATGGTCCCAGCATCACCTGGACAACCCCATATTGTCAACGTAAAGTTTTCAACACTTTGTTCAAACGGTGGGGTCGTGGGGGTGGGCGAGGAACTCCGCGAAGGTCACCGTGCCCACCGCCCGCTCCGGGGCCAGGTGCTCCCCCGCCCGGTGGGTCGCGAACACCCGCCCCGGCAGGCGCACGGGCACCGTCCTCCGCGGCAGGCCGTGCGCGTTCAGGTAGGCGTCCATGAGGTCGGCGAAGGACTCCACCGCGGGGCCGCCCATGTCGGGCACCCGCCCCCGCGGCTCCCCCCGGGCCAGCAGCACCAGCCGGGAGGCCGCCTCGTGCACCGCGATGGGCTGCGCCGCGATCTCGGGGACCGGCGCCACCGGCAGGCGGGCCGCCGCCGCGCACAGCGACGCCGCCCGGTCGTGGAACCACGTGGTGCGCAGCACCGTCCACCCCAGCCCCGAGGCGGCCAGCGCCCGCTCCACCGTGTACCGGGTGCGGTGGTGGCGCGAGGGGATCCGGTCCGCGCCCACGTCCGAGGCGTACACCACGTGCCCCACCCCGGCGCGGCGGGCCCGCCCGATCAGGTGGGCGGCCGCCCTCAGGTCCCCGTCGGCGGCGGAGGCGGCGGCCAGGTGCACCACCGTGTCCACCCCCGCCAGGGCCTCGGCCAGGCCGGTGCCCGAGCGCAGGTCCACCGCGTGGGCCGACGGGTCGCCGGGCCGGGCGTGCCTGCTGAGCGAGCACACCTGCTCGCCCGCGCGCCGCAGCCCCTCCACCACCGGCCGCCCCAGCGTGCCGGTACTGCCGGTGACCAGGATCTTCGCCATCTCCCGCTCCTTCCCCGCCGCCGCTGGCGACGCTAGCACCGCGGGCTTGCGGAGCGGGGGCACCGCGCGGGAGCGGGCCCGGGCGGGGTCGCTAGGGTGCTGGTCAGCGCCGCCCGAGCCGGGGCCGGCGCCCGAGCCTTGAGGAGGGGCATGTCCATCGCCCAGAGCCTGGCCGCCGGGATCGGCGCCGACCAGGTGATCACCGACCCCGAGATCATGCGGGGTTACGCCCACGACGAGGCCGAGTGGGCGCCCTACGGCACCCCCGCCGCCGTGGTGCGCCCGCGCGACACCGCCGATGTGGCCGCGGTGGTAGCCCTGTGCGCCGAGCACCGCGTCCCGGTGGTGGGGCGCGGCGCCGGAACCGGGCTGTCGGGCGCCGCCAACGCCGTCGACGGGTGGGTCGTGGTGTCCTTCGAGCGTATGAACCGGGTGCTGTCGGTCGATCCGGTGCAGCAGAGCGCCGTCGTCCAGCCCGGTGTGGTCAACGACGACCTGCGCCGCCGGGTCGCCGACGACGGGCTGTGGTACCCGCCCGACCCCGCCTCGGCCCCCTGGTCGACGATCGGCGGCAACGTCGCCACCAACGCGGGCGGGCTGTGCTGCGTCAAGTACGGGGTGACCCGCGACTACGTGCTGGGCATGGAGGCGGTGGTGGGCACCGGGCAGGTGGTGCGGCTGGGCCGGGCCACCGCCAAGGGGGTGACCGGCTATGACCTGGCCGGGCTGATGGTGGGCTCGGAGGGGACGCTGGGCCTGGTCACCGAGGTGACCCTGCGGATGCGGCCGCTGCGCACCGGGGTGGAGCACACGGTGGTGGGCTACTTCGACTCGCTGACCGACGCCGGGCGCGCGGTGGCGGCGGTGGCGGCCTCGGGAGTGGTGCCCTCGGCGCTGGAGCTCATCGACCGGTTCTGTCTGCGGGCCGTGGACGAGTGGAAGAACATGGGGCTGTCGGCCGAGGGCGAGGTGCTGCTGCTGGCGCGCAGCGACCAGCCGGGGGCGGCCGGGGAGCAGGAGGCCGACACCATCCTGGGCTGCTTCCAGGGCGAGGGGGCGGCCTATGCGGTGCGCTCCACCGACGCCGAGGAGGCCGAGGCGCTGTTCGCGGCGCGCAGGCTGGCCTACCCGGCGCTGGAGCGGCTGGGGCCGCTGCTGACCGAGGACGTGTGCGTGCCCAAGGCGCAGGTGCCGTACATGCTGGCGCGGATCGAGGAGGCGGGGCGCCGGTTCGACACCCACATCGGCAACATCGCCCACGCGGGGGATGGAAATCTGCATCCGCTGTTCATCGTCCCGGCCGGGGACGAGGCGGCCAAGAAGCGGGCCAAGGAGGCGTTCGAGGTGATCGTGGACGAGGCGCTGGCGCTGGGCGGCACGGTGACCGGCGAGCACGGGGTGGGGCTGTTGAAGATGCGCGGGGCCGCCCGGGAGCTGGGGCCGGACGTGGTGGGCATGCACCGGGCGGTGAAGAACGCGCTGGACCCGGCGGGGATCTTCAACCCCGGCAAGGTGTTCGCCTGATCCCACCCGGGTGTGCGGGGACGGTGGTGCCCCCGCACACCCGGTGTGGTCCGACCACTCCGTTGCCCTACCTGGCGGGGCGGGGGCGGCCGTGGTGCCAGGCCCAGGCGGCGGCCGCCGCCACCGCGGCCACCAGGACCCACCACAGCGTTCCGACCTGGTGCGGGCAGGTGTCGGCGACCCCGAACAGGGCGTTCCCGCACAGGCGGCGGAACCCCGGGACGGGCCGCAGGTAGACCATGGGGCCGCTGGCCAGGGCGGTGGCGGCCACCATGGCCAGGGCGCCGGCCGTCGACCAGAGCGGGCGGGCGCCCCGGCCCGGGCGCAGCCGCGCCCGCAGCGCGAGGGCGACGGCGGCCGTGACCAGGGACAGCACCGCCCACCCCCACATCAGGGAGGCGAACCCGTCACAGGGCGGGTTCACGTGGTGCACGGGGACGGACAGGTGGTCCGGGGCCCGCGGGATGCCCAGCGGGTTGCACCAGCTCTCGACGGTGAAGAGGTAGGTGTAGGCGAGGACGGCCGGGGCGGCGAGGGCGCCGATCAGGGCCAAGGCGGACACGGCGAGCAGGCCGTGGCGCAGGAACGGGGGAACGCCGACCGGGGCGGCGGGTGCCGCCGGGGTCGGGGGGTGGGGGTGTACGGGGACCACTCCTCGGCGGTCGAAAGGGACGGTTTCCTCCCCCTCGGACCCCGGCCGGGGACGAAAAGTTCGCCCCCGGC
>NZ_JBJJBV010000421.1:0-4158 GCF_045446735.1 Nocardiopsis protaetiae | reverse complement strand
AGCGGTCGGCGGCGTGATGCGCCCGAAGCCCGACACGACTCTGACCGAGGCCCCTGAGGGACCGCACACCCCCACACCAAGCCGTCATCGGCACGGCGCGCCCGGGGGCCGACGGCACCCGGAGCGAGACCGCCGAAGAGCCGCGCCCGGCCCCACCGCCGAACGGTCGGCGGGCGCGGCGCGCCCGGGACACGGCGGTGCCCCGACCCAAGTCACCGAGGAACCAGGCACGACTCCGGCACGCGATGCGCCGGGGCGAGGGACGGCTCGGACCGGCGCTGAGCGGGGGTGTCGGGCGGGTTCCAGTGGGCTGGAAAAGGGCCTGTGGATAACCGGTCGAGGCCAGGTCGGCGGCCTTATTTTGGGGTCATGACCGAGACCCCCCGCCCTCCCTACCGGCACCGCGGCGCGCTCACCCGTTTCGTGGACCGGCACCGTCGGACCCTCGCCGCCCTGCTGACCGCCGCCGCACTGATCGCCGCCGTCCTGGCGGTTCGTCCGCCGCCGCCCGCCACCGTCGAGGTCCTGGTCGCCGCACGCGACCTGGACGCCTCCGGGCCGCTGGCCGACGGCGACCTGGCCGCCCTCTCCCTGCCCGCCGCCCTCGCCCCGCGGGGCGCCCTGGAGGCGGGAGCCGCGACCACCGGCCGCACCCTCAACGCCCCCGTGCGCCGCGGGGAGGTCATCACCAACGCCCGGCTGGCGGACCCGCCCGCCCTCCCCTACGGCGGCGACCTGGTCGCCGTGCCCGTGCGGGTCGCCGACCCGGGGGCGGTGGCGCTGCTCTCCCCCGGCGACCGGGTGGACGTGCTGGCGGCGCAGGGCCGCGACGAGTTCGCGCCCGCCCGCGCCGGACCGGCCGCCGAGGTGGTCGGGGACCGGCCGGTGCTGGCCGTGCCGCCCGAGACCGGCCACGGCGGCGAGGGCGGGGCGCTGATCCTCATCGCCGCCAGCCCCCAGGAGGCCCGGGAGTTGGCCGGGCGCGCCGTCGACTCCCGGCTGTCGATCACCATTCGCGGTTGACCGCTGACCTTCTGTTCATCACCATGCGCAGTTGACCACTGACCTTTTGTGGTGAAAGCTGGCCGGGCGCCCCGCCCGCGTCACCCCCGTGCCCCCGGCGTGTGCGGGCACCGACCCCCCGGTGGAGGGCGCGTTCCGCACAGCACGTACGAGATATGTAGGGCTTTCGCCATGGATGGATTCAAGAAGTTCCTGCTCCAGGGGAACCTGGTGCAGCTCGCGGTGGCGGTCGTGATCGGCACGGTCTTCGCCAACCTGGTCACCGCGTTCACGGAAGGGTTCATCACCCCGCTGATCGGCATCTTCGGCGGGGTCCCCACCTTCAGCGACCTCTACTTCGAGATCAACGGCAGCCGGTTCCTGTACGGCGCGTTCATCGACGCGGCGGTCTCGTTCCTGCTCACCGCGGCGATCGTCTACTTCTTCGTGGTGATGCCGATCGCCAAGCTGATGGAGCGCTTCGTCAAGGCGGAGGAGGCCACCCACCGCGAGTGCCCGCACTGCTTCACCGAGATCAACAAGAAGGCCGACCGCTGCCCGGCCTGCACCAGCCAGGTCGTCCCCGAGACCGCCGTCTGACACGCCGCGGGGGCGGCCCGACGGGCCGCCCCCGGAGCACCCGCGCCCGCGCGGGTCCACAGCGCGCGTCTAGCGGGTGTACTCCCAGTGCCAGGGCTCGAACGGGCTCGACTTGGCCCAGGCGGGGTGGATCCAGCCGTGGTCGGCGCCGTTGGTCTCCATCCAGTTCCACTGCTCCGAGCGGAAGTTCTGGATGCCGCAGCCCAGGTCGATGGCCTGCCCCAGGCCGTGGTTGCTGGTACCCGGGACCGCGGCGAAGCCGGGGGGCTGCTCGGCGTACACGCGGTGCTGGTTGGGCAGGTCGCGGTAGGCGCTGTTGATGCACATGTTCTGGCCGAAGCGCTCGATGTACTTCACGTTGAGTTCGAGGAAGTCCACGGCGGCGTCGGCGCGCAGGAACTTGTCGTCGTAGAGCGCGCACAGGGCCTCCGACGGCAGCAGGCCGTTGGGGTAGCCGTTGGCCAGTTCGGCCTTGCTCGGGTCGCAGTTGGCGGCGGCCATGTACGAGTCGGGGTCGATGCCGCGCGCCTCCAGTTCGTCGGTGAGCGCCTGGGTGCTCTCCTCCGACCGGGTGCGCAGCCGCTCCACCTCGGCCCCGAGGGCCGCCTGCTCCAGCTGGGTCGTGGTCTGCAGCTCCTGGGCCTGCCCGGCCAGCCCCACCTGTTCGTCGCGCAGGTCGGTGGCGTCCTGGATGAGCGCCTCGTTGTTCTCCGAGAGCTTGGCCGCGTAGGACTGGGTCTGCAGGTCCTCGTCGAGGTCCCCGGCGACCAGGATGCCCAGCGGCCCGGCACTGGGCTGCTGGTAGAGGGTGCTGGCCAGCTGCGCCAGCGGTTCGCGCATCTCGCCCAGTTCCAGCTCGGTCTGCTGCAGCTCGTGGATGGTCTCCACGAGTTCGCTCTGGGCCTCCTCCAGCGCCTCCTGCCGCTCCGTGTAGTCGGCGGTGGCCTCCTCCAGCTCCTGGGCGGCCTGCTCGGCCTGCTCGCGCAGCTCTTCCAGGCTGGCCTCGGCCGGCGCGATCACCACCGGCGGCGGCGGGACCACGACCAGACCGGTGATCAGCAGCAGGGTGAGGGCCCGGGCGATCCCGGTGTGCCAGGCACGGTGGGGGACCGCGGACGGCCCACCACCCGTCGGCTCCGATACGCGGGGTTCCCGCCGCACCGGATCAGAGGTGAACGGCACGAATGTTCCTCCGGCTACTTCTCATCCTCGAACGCCTACGCGTGGCCGCAAGGCAACGTACTACATGTCCACTTGCGGTCACACGGGAACGACCGGCCGGGCCGCGCGAAATCCGGGGAGACACCGCTCCCCGTTCCGCGCGCGTCGCACGGCCACTGATGTCGTCGCTGGTCATCGCGGTGTTGTAGGTCACACGACCCGACCGCGCATGGTGCGCGGGGACGGATCGAGACCAAACCCGACAGTCCTCGTGAACAACATCACACCGCCACCAGGACAACCAATCGTAGGTCAGAGTACTCCGCCATGCACGCAGAGTCCCCCACCCGGGGGGCCGCGACACTTTTCAACACCCCGAGTACGCCCATCCTGGGTTAGGCTTGGCCCGGTGGCGGGGCAACGCATACCTGCGCCCGCCCCGGATCGACCCATGGCTCCATAGCTCAGGGGATAGAGCACCGCTCTCCTAAAGCGGGTGTCGCAGGTTCGAATCCTGCTGGGGCCGCACGGTTTGGCCTGGGGTTCCTCCTTTCGGAGGAACCCCAGTTCGTATTCAGGGCCCCAGTGCACCTCGGCCCGCACACCTCTACGCGTCGTCCGGCGGCGCCGATCCCATCCGGCCAACAGCACCTCTGGCCGCCGCCGCGAGTACCGAGCCCGGTGAACCGCCGGAGCCGCGTGGACCCGGTCGGCCGTTCGCCAGGCATCGGAACGGACTTCGCCCCGGAACGCCGTGTCGTGATGACAACGCAGAGTGATCGTCCGATGATGGCTGCGGTAGCAGCAGCACCATCCGGGGGGCCACGGGATGAAGGATGCGGACGGAGCGCGCCGCGACGACCACGACGACGCGCCGAGGCCGGAGACCCGGCCCCGACAGCGCGGCGGCTCTCCCGCGGCCATCGCCGAGGCCCTGCACCGCACCCCGCACCCGGGCCCGCAGCACTGGGGCGGCCCCCGCCCGCGCAAGGCCGAACCCGACCCGTTCTTCTCCAGCAAGCTGGTCCCGCCCCCGGGCGAACGCCCCCGCCGCCGCTGAGCGGCCTGCCGCGGGCTCTCGCACCGCCCAACACCCGCGCCACCGCCCACCCAGGCGAACGGCCGCGCCGCCGGACCGAGCACCTGCACCGCCGCTGAGCGGCCCCACCCCGGACGAGCAGCCGCGCCACCGCCGGGTTCTCCCACCGCCGAACACCCGCACCGCCGCCCACCCGAGCGAACGGCCGCGCGCCGCCGGACCGAGCACCCGCGCCACCGCTGAGCGGCCCCACCCCGGACGAGCAACCGCGCCACCGCCCACCCGGGCGGGTGACCTCACCGCCGAGGGCCCACACCACCACCTGTCCGGGCGAACGGCCGCGCCGCTGGACCGAG